>CALDZQ010000083.1 GCA_937944035.1 uncultured Neomegalonema sp.
CCGTTCGCGCGCGGCTGGTGCAGGGCGGCCAGCAGCGCCTCCGGCAAAAATCCCTTCGGCCCCTGTCCCAAACTAACCCCCAAAAACCGCGCCCAGTCGGCCAGCGGCATATGCACCCGCCCCGCCGGACCGTAGGCGCGGGGGTTGTCGGCGAGCGGCCCAACGTCTTGAGCCTGCCACCGATCCCCAACCCACCGATGCCCCAACGGCGCGGCCCCTTGCGGCGCACCGAACCCCGCGCCAGCCATCCCCAGCGGCTCGAAAACCTCCCGCCGCATCGCCTGCTCCCACGGGATACCGAGCGCCTGCTCCACCACGGCTCCCAGCACGATATAGCCAAGGTTCGAGTATTCCGGCCCGCCCGGCGCTTCGCTCAGGGCATGAGCGGACAAAAACCGCCGTTGATCGATCACAGAGGCCCGGCTGCCCCGCAGTTGCCGGAACACATTCCAATGCGGATCACGCCGCACCCCCGCCATATGGCTGAGCAAATCGCGCAGCGGCGTGGCGGCAAAGTCCGCGTGCATAAGCATATCGGGAAGGCACTCACGCAGCGGCGCGCCCAGATCCAGCATCCCCCGCGCCTGCAACCGGGCCAGCAGGGTCGCGGTCATCGCTTTGGTGCAAGATCCCAGATGCCACGGGTCATCAACGGTCACAGCCTCGCGCGACCCCGCCCGCCGCACGCCCCGCACCGTAATCAACGGCGGTGCGGACGCGGATAGAAGCATAGCGCCCGCTGCCGGTACGCCGCTGCGCTCAAGTCTGTCTATAAGGTCTCCGCCATCCATCCGGTCCGATATGCGAGAATCGAACCAGTAACGGCGGCGGTGTCAGCTTACGGTCTAAACCCGCTCGATCCGCATACGGTGCGAGCGCAGCTGTGCGTCGAGCCAGTTGCTCGATTTACGCTCGGTCGCCACCTGCGATGCCGCACAGTCACAAGGCTTGTCGCCCAGCGCACCCTCGTGGAACAGCTCAAGGATCGCCGCGTCGTCGGAGATATTGAGTTTCACGAAAACCGGACCCTGGTCGCGCAGCCGATAGGCCCGCTCCGCCACCGCCCGCGCACTGGCCGTGACACAGGTCGCAAGGCGCGTTGCCTCGGCCGCATCCCAGCCTGACCGCTCGGCACAACCTTGCGCCCAGTTGGTGGCATTTTCATCGCTGAAGTGTTGTTGCAAGAAACATGTGTCGATCATTGCACTGTCTTCCGGTTCTCATCATCGGTTGCCCCCAACATTGACAGGTATTTCCGAAATTCTGATGAATTACAGTGATCTTAATCACGATCTTAAAGTTATAGTGCGTATAATTTTCGGCGAATACAAACTGACTTAAGGGCATGTAGCAATAACTCAACACTCGTATCGTCAAAGCGGTGCGGGTCGTGTGCCGGTTCAGTTTGCAGGTGTCCGTGTGCCCCCTACAGCGGTGTGCGTAATTCTTGAATAACGCGGCAACACTGTCGTCTTTTGATTGCCCGCGATTTCCGTGTCGCAAGGTGTTTCCGTCTTGCCCGGAATCCTTCTAAAATCATCTTCAAAACCGCTATGGACAGGTTACGATCATCGCCTTACGCCTGCTTGCATGAAAATAAGCAGCTTGAAAACATTTGTCGTCGGCAATCCCCCTCCCGGTTTCGGGGGGCGGTATTTCATTTTCTTGAAGCTGACCACAGAATGTGGCGTTGAAGGCATCGGAGAGGTCTACGCCGCCACCTTCGGCCCGAAAGTGATCGAGGCGATGATCGCCGATGTCTTCGCCCGCTATGTCGAAGGGCGTGATCCGTTCAATATCGAGGCGCTGTGGCACAATGCCTATGGCGCGGGGTTCTCGCACCGTCCCGATGTGTCGATGATGGGCGTGGTGTCGGGGCTTGAGATGGCCTGCTGGGACATCATCGGCAAGGCCGTGGACAAGCCCGTTCACGCGCTGTTAGGCGGCAAAGTCCACGAGCGCTTGCGCAGCTATACCTATCTGTATCCGAAGCCTGACGAGGACGCCGCCACGTTTTATGCCGACCCTGTCGCATCGGCTGAACGGGCGGTTGAGGCGGTGGAACAGGGCTTTACGGCGGTAAAGTTCGACCCCGCCGGACCCTACACCGTCTATGACGGACGCCAGCCCGATCTGGAGGCGCTGGACCTGTCTGAACGGTTCTGCAAGCTGATCCGCGAGGCGGTGGGCAACAAAGCCGACCTGCTGTTCGGCACACACGGGCAGTTCACCGCATCGGGCGCAATCCGTCTTGCGCGGCGGTTGGAAGCCTATGATCCGTTGTGGTTTGAGGAGCCTTGCCCGCCGGATAATCCCGGAGCGCTGGGGCAGGTCGCGGCATCGACCACCATCCCCGTCGCGGCGGGCGAGCGGCTGACCACAAAGGCCGAATTCGCGCGTCTGTTGGAGGCGCGGGGCGCGTCGATCCTGCAAATGAATCTGGGCCGCGTGGGCGGCTTGCTGGAGGCGAAGAAAATTGCGGGGATGGCGGAGGCCCATTCCGCGATGATCGCCCCGCATCTCTATTGCGGCCCCATCGTCGGCGCGGCCAATGCGCAGCTTGCTGCCTGCACGCCGAACTTCCTGATCCTTGAGAGTATCGGCCGGTGGGAGGGGTTCCACGCGGAAATCCTCAAGACGCCGATGCGGTGGGAAGACGGCTATGT
Organism: uncultured Neomegalonema sp.; assembly: GCA_937944035.1. Taxonomy (GTDB): domain Bacteria; phylum Pseudomonadota; class Alphaproteobacteria; order Rhodobacterales; family Rhodobacteraceae; genus JAHDDY01. The sequence goes on from CALDZQ010000083.1 coordinate 2,667, forward strand.
CATCGTCCCCGACGGGCCTGGGCTGGGCGTGGAGCTGGACGAAGACGTGGCGCTGGCCAACCCCTATGAAGGCGACAAGCTGCATCTTGAGATGACGGACACGCCGTTCGATGCGAAAGCCTATTCCGGATTTTCGGGCGGGTAATCGCTCAAAGGAGAACGCTATAACATGCTGACATTTCTCTCAAACGTCCTGATTTTCATCCTCGGCGCAATCCTCGCCGTGGTCGTCGTGCTGTTCGTCATCGACATCACGCAGACTTCCGATGCGATCCGGCGGAATTATCCGGTGATCGGGCGGTTCCGGGACTTGTTCTCGAAACTGGGCGAGTTCTTCCGCCAGTATTTCTTCGCGATGGACCGCGAGGAGATGCCATTCAACCGGGCGGAACGGGAATGGGTCGAGAAATCCGCGCATGGCGGCGATAACACGGCGGCGTTCGGCTCGACCCGCAACCTGACCCCGCCCGGCTCGGCGATCTTTATGAACGCCGCCTTCCCCAAGCTGGACGAGGAGCATGAGGAGACGCCCGCCGTGGTCATCGGCCCGGATGCGCGCCATCCCTATGCGGCCAAGTCGATCATCAACATTTCCGCCATGAGCTACGGCTCGATCTCAAAACCCGCCGTGCAGGCGCTCTCGCGCGGGGCAAAGCTGGCGGGGTGTTGGTACAACACGGGGGAGGGCGGTTTGTCGCCCTATCACCTTGAGGGCGGCTGCGACATCGTCTTTCAGATCGGCACGGCCAAATACGGTGTTCGCGACGAGGCGGGCAATCTCGACGAGGCCAAGCTGCGCGGTGTCGCCGCCCATGAGACGGTGCGGATGTTTGAGATCAAACTCAGCCAGGGCGCAAAGCCGGGCAAGGGCGGTATTCTGCCGGCGGCGAAGATCACGCCGGAGATCGCAAAAATTCGAGGCATTCCGGAAGGCAAAGATTCAATCTCGCCGAACCGTCATGTGGGTATCGACAGCAACGCGACCTTGCTCGATTTCATCGCCCGTGTCCGTGACATCACGGGCAAGCCGACCGGGATCAAGGCCGTTATCGGTGCGCCCGGCTGGATAGATGCGCTGTGCGACGCGATCCATGAGCGCGGTATCGACGCAGCGCCGGACTTTATCACCATCGACAGCGGTGATGGCGGCACGGGGGCGGCCCCGATGCCGCTGATGGATAATTGCGGCCTGACCATCCGCGAGGCACTGCCGCTGGTGGTCGATGCGCTCACGATTGCGGGCCTGCGTGACCGGATCAGGGTGATCGCGTCCGGCAAGCTGATTACCCCCGCCGAGGTGGCGTGGGCCTATTGCGCGGGTGCTGATTTTGTTGTCTCTGCGCGCGGCTTTATGTTTTCGCTCGGCTGTATCCAGGCGCTGAAGTGCAACAAGAATACCTGCCCGACAGGAATTACCACCCACAACCCAAGATTGCAAAAAGGTCTCGACCCTGCGGTGAAGTCCGAGCGTGTGAAGAACTTCGCCAAAAAGATCGAGTACGGGGTCAATCTGATCGCTCATTCCTGCGGCGCAGACCACCCGCGCGCATTGCGGCGTCACCATGTGCGCCTGATGCAGGGCGATGGCAAATCCCTGCCCATGAGCGAGATCTACCCCGACGCGGTGCAGAGGGTGGAGATTTAGGGCGTTATCAAGGGCAATGGGTTCATTGCCCGACCCGGAAATCGCGCCAAACGCTGTAGCAGGGTGATGAAAGACGGTCCCGCGCCATATGACCCCCGGCACTGCCGTGAAGGCGGGAGGCTGTTTTGAGACATTTCCATAGAGCTTTTTCGGTTGAGAATGCCAAAAAGCGAATGTGTACAAACAGTTAATCGCAAGAACTTATATAGTTGCGGTTCGCAATTATGCGGCAGAAAACCCTACCATTGAATAAAAAGCCTTTCCCCGACCGCCTTCATCGCACGGTCCATACCCCGTCCTGTTGTTGTTATGCAACGGCTATTAGTGGCAAAATAAGTACATCAGCGGACACCGTTCAAGGTGGTTCAGCACGCCTGCTTTAGTATTTGCTCAAAACGGACCAATACTTTACCGAAGAAGCAGTACGATTAATCATGTTCCCTATAAAGTTCATTAGGATTTGCGGCTACCATTAAGCCTGGGTTCAAATTTGAGGTAAAGCAATTGTCTTTCACAATCACAGAATCGAATAATATCGCATCCCTGACCGTCGTGAACGGTGATGATATTAACGCCGCGATTCAGGCACTTGCTGATTATATGGTTGCAAACCCTTCCGCGACATCCAGCGTTGTTGAGATGGCGACCAACATCGATTTCTCGCAGACGATCGATCTTCA
>CALDZQ010000084.1 GCA_937944035.1 uncultured Neomegalonema sp.
ATCACTTGCGCACCCGCCTGAACGCGATTTACACCAACGCGCCGCGCGACTTGCCTTGCGATCGCGCCTTTGCCGCCGTTGTGCGCGGGTACGAGATCCCCAAAGCCATCCCCGAAGCGCTTATCGAAGGGTTTGAGTGGGACGAGGACGGGCGGATTTACAACACCCTCGACGATCTTCTCGAATACGCCGCCCGCGTGGCCAGCACGGTCGGTGTGATGATGGCGACGATTATGGGGTGTACGGACAGGCACGGTTTTGCCCGCGCCGCCGATCTCGGACTGGGAATGCAACTGACCAACATCGCCCGTGATATTGGCGAGGATGCCGGACGCGGCCGGATTTACCTGCCTCTCGACTGGCTGCGTGAAGAGGGCGTTTCCAGCGACGCATTGCTGGACGGCACAGCGGACCCCCGCGCGGTTGCAGCTGTAACGAAACGTCTGCTGAGCGCGGCGGATGTGTATTACGCGCGCGCATTGACGGGCATGGGCGCCCTTCCGGTAAATTGCCGGGCAGCCATCAAAAGTGCGGCCTTCATCTATCGCGACATCGGGCGCGAGGTTGCCGCGAACGGATACAGCCTGACGCGGCGGGCCTATACCTCGAAGGGGCGCAAACTCGCCCTGATCGCCCGCGCGATGGCAACGCCGATGCAAATGCTATCCGTCGGACGCTTTCCCGCCGATCCCTCAACCGCCTTCCTCGTCAGTGCGGCGCGGGCGGTTTGTGTGCCCGAACAGCCGGAAAAAGGCCCGGCGCGCCTTGTCGAACTGATGATTGCTGCGGAGAGCCGCCGCTATCAGTCCGCCCCTGTGCGCGAGCGCCTGTAAGCGCAATGTCATCTTATTACTTCGGCCTTGTCGAACTGATCTTCGTCTTCGGCCTCGCACTGGCCTTTTACGTCTGGCAGATGCGCAGCCTCAAGCGCGACATCGCCGCCCGTGAAGAACGGGAGCGCCGCGCGCGTGAAGTCAATGGCAACACGGGCCAAGGCGAATAATCAGGCTATAGCGAACACCTCCCGCAGAACCGGCGCAAGGCGTTCCGCCCATACCGATTGCGCCTCCGGCGTTTCGATCAAATCATTGCGCACCTCTATCAGCACATTCGGCAAATCCCGCGAAAACGCGTGTTGGTCGAGCGACTCGCCCACAGCGCCCCCGCGATAGGGTTCATTTTCACCAACACACAGCGTCCCATCCCGCCGTAGAATTTCGACCATTCGCTGCGCATTGGCCTCATCCTTGCCCCACAGCACACCCACATGCCAGGGACGCGCGGGGCGGCCTCGCAAACACGGGGTGAAACTGTGCAGCGAGATCATTGCCGGACCCGCGCCCGTCTCGTGTTCAGCGCGTGCGACCCGGGCCTCGATAGCGCTGTGGTAGGGACGATAGTATCGGGCGATGCGGTTTTCGACCTCCGCCGCATCGGCGTGGCGGTTGCCCGGAATGATACTGCCATCGGACAGCTTCATCACCAGCGTCGGATCGTCATCGCCCCGGTTCGGATCGATCAACAAGCGTGAAAATCCCGAAAGCACCGCCGACGCATCCAGCAATCGTGACAGCCCCCGCGCCAGACCCGCTGTTCCAACATCATAGGCGATATGCCGTTGAAAATCACTGTTCGGCAGGCCGAGCGAATCGTATTCGGGGGGTAAGGCGTTAGAGGCATGATCGGCAATAATCAGCAGATCGGCGCGCCCGCCGGGATTCACCAATTCAAACGGCTCAAAGTCAGGCATACGCGAGGCTTCCGCTTTCAGAGTGTTCGTTATGTTTTGCCACGATTTTCGCGTGGTAAAATGTATCCACTCCACCTGAAATCGCTCTTCACGGATATGCCGGAGATTAGAGAAAAAGTCGATCAGGTTGAGTCAGAATGTATCACAGGAACCACATGATGCTGACGCGGTATTGCGATTTCAAGAAAGGCGGAAACACCTTGCGACTCGCAAATCTTGAAAAAAAACAATAGATTACAGCGTCCTGCGTGATTCAGGAATTACACAAAATGCTGTAAATCGACCCTGATCGCTGCTCGCTGGCAAAAAAATACCCGGTGCAAGCACCGGGTAAGTCAGGGAGAAAACTGTAAAAAACTGTTAGCGAACGTTGCGTGCCGCGATGGATGTGCACATTTCAGAGATCATCGCGCGCTCGATGCCGATGTCATTCAACTGACGATCACTAAGCGCACACAGTTCCGCATTGGTGCGCGCAGCAATAATCTTACGTTTCGCCCGCAGAACAATTGCGTTCAGCGCAACAGCCGGAGCCGAAGCAACCGCGTTTACGAAAGAACGGTTAGGGGCGTGTGCATAGGCGCTGTGATCGATCGTTGCCATGATGAAAATTCCAAGAATAAGAGGGCTGCCTGTTGGCGTTGAGGGGGATATAGTCCTCTTGTTGCGTTGCAGCAATTTCCGGCTTGGCAATGGCGATGTGCTGTTTTGGCATAGTTAATTATTTAGTATTAACAGCGTCTTAGCCTCAAAGGCGAGTGACACAGCTGATGCATCGCGCGAGGGGACTATTCGCACATTGGATATGCAAGGCCAGCGATGACACTGATGTATCCCAACCAAGTGAACTAACCTGTGTGCAGGACGGCCAAATCCTCTTGACGGATGCAAACTCAAAGCCTAGAGAAACCGCCTTGCTGGCGACGTGGCGGAGTGGTTACGCAGCGGATTGCAAATCCGTGTACCCCGGTTCGATTCCGGGCGTCGCCTCCAAGGTTTTCCCCTTACAGATTTTGCAGCTTTTCCCACAGGGCAGACGGCACTTGGACAGGGTCCAGCGTCTTCGGGGCTGAACCGGGCAAGCGCGCGCCGGGTTGGCTGGTGACGCTTTCTTCCAACATTTTCAGGCGGCTATAGAAAGCCTCGCCCGCAAAGCTGTTCGGGTCGATCAGGATATAGGTCTGCCCCAGATTATGCGGCCGGCCCTCCGGCGCTTTTAGCGGCTGCAACTCCGCCGACAGGGTTGAGTCGGTCAGGCAGGCGGCCAGAACCTCAACCATCAAACCGATTCCCCAGCCTTTATAACCGCCGGAACTGGCCATAGAGCCTTGCGTTACGTCGTTCGGGTTGGTGCTGGGGTTGCCGTCCTTGTCAATCACCCAGCCGAGCGGGATGTCTTCACCCGCAGCGATGGCTTGCGTGACGCGGCCAAGAGCGATGGCGGTGGTGGATTGGTCAAACTGCATCGCCACCCCGCCCTGCCCGTCGGGTACTGCGAAAGCGAAAGGGTTGGTCCCCAGCACCCGCTTTGTCGCGCCGGGAGGGGCAACGCAAGCGGAAGCGTTGGTCATCCCCAGCGCGATCAGACCTGCTTGGGCGATTTGCTCGGTGAAATAGCCCAGTGCCGTGCAGGTATGTGCATGGGCAACGGCGAAGGTGGTCGTGCCGGTTTCCCGCGCAGCCTCCAGAGCCACATCAAGGCCGCGTGCAAAGGCCGGTTGGGCGAAACCGAATTGCGCATCGACCAGCACCGCTGACGGTTTCGGGCGGCTGACAACCGGCTCAACATCGCCCTTAACACGGCCTGAGGCGAGCTGCTGGCAGTAGCTTTCGAGATAGTAGAGGCCGCAGACCACATTGCCCGTCCGCTCCGCACGGGTGATAGCATCGGCCACCAGATCAGCGATCCAATCGGCAGCACCGTGACGGATCAGTTGGTCGCGCGAGAAATCGTTGATCTGTGCGAGGCTGAGGGGCGTCGTGGACATGGGGTGGCCTTTCCGGTGATTAAGAACGCTTATGCCCCACGACGCGGTCGGGGGGCATTGTACGGACGGTCCGTATCAAACCGTCAGGTCGCTCGGCTCCGGCAGGCCAGCGGCACGGGAGGCGGCGGTGACGGTGTTCGCCAGCAGGCAGGCGATGGTCATGGGGCCGACGCCGCCGGGAACAGGTGTGATGGCTCCGGCCACTTTCACCGCGCTCTCAAAGTGAACATCGCCAACGATCTTGTGCTTGCCTTCGCCCTTTTCAGGCGCGGGAACGCGGTTGATACCCACGTCAATCACCGTCGCACCCGGCTTGATCCAATCGCCCGTCACCATCTCAGGACGGCCTACGGCTGCGACAACGATGTCAGCGGCGCGGACAACGTCTTCCAGATTAGCCGTGCGTGAGTGGGCGATCGTCGGCGTCGCATTCGCACCCAGCAACAGCTGCGCCATCGGCTTGCCGACGATATTGGAGCGGCCGATAATGACGGCGTTCTTGCCGGACAGATCACCGTGGTAATCTTTGAGCATCATCAACGAGCCGAGCGGCGTGCAAGGAACCATCGATTTCAGGCCCGCACCGAGACGGCCCACATTGACGACATGGAAACCGTCCACATCTTTCTCAGGTGCAATGGTGTTAATGACGAGATCGGAGTTCAAGTGCTTTGGCAGTGGAAGCTGCACAAGGATGCCGTGGACGGTGGCGTCTTCGTTAAGTTGATTGACCAGAGCAAGCAATGTTGCCTCATCGGTATCGGCGGGCAGTTTATGCTCGAAGGAAGCCATGCCGCACTCGGCGGTTTGCTTGCCTTTGTTGCGCACATAGACTTGGCTGGCCGGATCTTCACCCACCAGCACCACAGCGAGACCGGGGCGCAAGCCATGTTCTTCAACCATCCGTGTAACATGACCCTTGACCCGCTCGCGGACATTGGCGGCGAAGGCTTTACCGTCGATGATGTGTGCCGTCATTTAAATATTCCCTGTTACTGTTGCCGCCATTGGCCTCTGCCTGCGCTGGAAAAAAACATCGCTTCGGTTTAAAGCCTTACTCAGTAGCGGCGATAAACACTGGAAAACGACATGGCAAGCATCGGCTTTATCGGTATCGGCAATATGGGCGCGGGTATGGCGCGCAATCTGGCCAAGGCGGGACATGCTGTAACGGTTTTTGATCTCGATATGGAAAAAGCCAAGACGATTGAGGGGGTCAGTGTCGCCGCCTCGACGGCTGATGCGGTTTCCGGTGCGCAAATGGTCATCACCATGCTACCCGCCGGCAAGGCTGTGGCGGCGGTTTATCGGGGCGAGGTGTTCCCCAATGCGGCGGATGGCGCGCTGTTCATCGATTGCTCAACGATTGATGTAGAGACGGCGCGTGTTCTCGCGGAAGAGGCCGCTGCAAAGGGTCATGCAATGCTCGACGCGCCGGTCTCAGGCGGGGTTGCCGGAGCGGAAGCGGGGACGCTGGCGTTTATGGTCGGCGGATCGGCGGAGGGCTTCGCGCGTGCTGCGCCCCTGTTAGATGTGATGGGTGCAAAAGCGGTGCATTGCGGCGATGCGGGCGCGGGCCAGGGCGTGAAAATCTGCAACAATATGATGCTCGCCATTCAGATGATCTCTGTTGCGGAAGGGTTTGTGCTCGCGGAAAAGCTGGGTCTTGATCCGCAAAAACTGTTCGATGTATCGAGCGCGGCTTCGGCGCAGTGCTGGTCGCTGACCACTTATTGCCCGATGCCGGAGGTCGGACCGCAAACATCCGCAGATAACGGCTACAAACCGGGCTTTGCCGCCGCGCTGATGCACAAGGACTTGGGCCTCGCGATGGAGGCGGCTCAGGCGAGCGGCGCCGGGACGGCGTTCGGGCAAGCCGCATTCGATGCCTATGCGGCAATGGTAGAGCGCGGAGAGGCCGATATGGACTTTTCCGGGATCATCAAAGCGGTGCGCGCCGCCAAAGGTTAAGCGCGATAATCAAACATTAACGTACACCCCCTATTTCAATTCTGTATTACGGTTAACAGGGTGTCGATAGATGCGTATTATTGGATTGGTTGTCTCTGCCGTCTTCGTAACAGGGCTGGGCATATGGTGGCTGGGCGACGCGCCGGAGACGGTGGAAGACGTTCAGGAAGCCGTTGCGCCGGAAATTTCACCTGCCGAAATATGCAGTGCCAATGCCGCCACTTCGCCTGTTCTGCAGGTTGAAAAACGCGAGATTGTGATTGCGGACGGTTATAAGCAACTGGCGGTCAGCCCGGCGAAATTCGGCATTGTGGATACCAAGCTGACACTGGTTCCGGCCCATAAAGAAGGCGCGACTTTCTTTACCGAGCCGACCCGCGTGATCGTGGCCGAACCAACACGCCGCCTCACAGTCGAACCCGCCGAATTTGCAACCGCTCCCGCCGTCGATGAGACGGAGACGACGCAGTATCTGGTGGAAAACGGTGCGCTGATTGAAAAGCCTTTGGCGCTGTCGCCAATTCCGGAACGCCGGATTGTGACCAAGCAAGCGTCGATCATGTCGGTCAGATTCACCCCCGGTTTCAAACAATTCGATGTGAAGGTAATCGACAAGAACGGCGACGGCCCTGATGTCCCGGCCGAAATCATCACCATCGAACGCCGCACGGTAGAGGCACACCCGCAAGTGACAACGGTTGATGTTCAACCGCTGAAAGAAATGCGAGACATTCAAGTCGTCGAAAAACCTGCTGAAATCTTGAAGAGCAAGGCTTTCTGCACGATCTACGCGCGCGAAGACATGATTTTGGCTGTCCGCAGCGCCCTGATTAACGAAGGTGCATTGTCCGGCACACCAGATGGCGATTGGAATGCCGCCACGATTGATGCGATGGCGCTCTATCAGGAAAAGAAAACCGGCCTGATCTCTGAAGCTCTATTGCTCGAAACCCTCAAAATACTGGTTCCGGACATTGAACTGCCGACGAGTTAAAGCAGGTCACAATCAACAGTCCGCTCACTTCCGGCGGTGCGCATTGAGCGCGGAGGCCAAGCCGCTGGTGGAGCAATCGCCCCCTTCAGGCAGGACGGCCGGATCATCGAATGCGCCGGAGAGTTCCTCCGCCAGCGCTTTGCCCAGCTCAACACCCCATTGATCGAACGAGTTGATCCCCCAAAGCGCACCCTCGACCAGCACACGATGCTCGTAAAGCGCGATCAGCGACCCGAGGATTGTCGGGGTCAGTTTTTCATATGCCAGAGTCACGGACGGGCGATTACCCTCGAAATGGCGATGCGGGGCCAGCCTGTCAGCTTCAGCTTCGCTTGCCCCCGCCGCCAGCATTTCAGCCCGCGCCTCATCACCTGAGCGGCCACACATCAGCGCCCGCGACTGCGCCAGACAATTCGCCAGAACCACTTTGTGATGCGAGTCCAACTCAGGCTCATGGCCCTTTGCCGCGATCAGGAATTCCACGGGAATAACATCCGTCCCCTGATGCAAAAGCTGGAAGAAAGCGTGTTGCGAGTTGGTCCCCGGCGCACCCCAGACAATCGGCCCGGTCGCACCGTTGATGCGCGTACCATCAGCCCGCACAGACTTGCCGTTGGACTCCATGTCAAGCTGTTGCAGATAAGCGGGAAAGCGCGACAGGCGGTGGTCATACGGGGCCACGGCGCGGGTTTGATAACCCAGGATCGTGCGATGCCATACGCCGACAAGACCCAGCAGAACGGGCAGGTTTTCCGCAGGCTCCGCTTCACAGAAATGATTGTCCATCGCCCGCGCGCCCGCGAGAAATTCGTTAAACCGTGTCGCACCAACAGCCAACGCCACACTCATACCGACCGCACCCCAGACCGAATAACGGCCCCCGACCCAATCCCACATATCAAATCGGCGGTCAGGGTTGATGCCAAAGGCGGCGACGGCAGGTTTATTCACCGAGATGGCAGCGAAATGGTCGAAAACCGCATCTTCACCCAACGCGTTGACGAGCCATGTCCGGGCCGTCGCAGCATTGATCGCGGTTTCGACGGTTCCGAAACTCTTGGAAACCACCAGAACCAGCGTGCGGGAAAGA
>CALDZQ010000085.1 GCA_937944035.1 uncultured Neomegalonema sp.
CGTTTCATAATAAGCTGCTCTCACGGGGAGTTCTCCTTTAGGATTGCGGGCCGGTTTACGGAGAAAACCCATGCCCATTGATGCCGGACAAAGCAATGGCGGATGCCAATGCGGGGCAATACGCTTCACGCTCACAGGCGCGCCCGACCGCGCCAAAACAAGAAGTTAGACTATCCGGAATGATCCTTATATCGCTCAGGATGGTCTAGACGCGATGGGATTGAGATAATTTCTCAAACACAAACAATGTCATCATCTGCGAAGGCAGATGATCCAGTCTCGTTTCTTGATAGACTGCCTCGCAATTAACCGGGTCTGGTTTCTCTGCCAGAGCCTGTCCTCCGCGAAGGCGGGGGGGCATAGAATGACAGCGCCCCGTTTGTTGAGATGAACAAAAGTCACCACACCTTCGCGCAATCCGACCGGAGTGAAACGACGGATCGGATAAATTGCACGACTAAACAAAAACTTAGAGCGCACGGACTGATTCAATCAGGCCGGATGACCCACTAAGGCGACTCAACCGCCCCTTCCGGCGGCAACACCACGTCGTCGATCACATGGATCAGCCCGTTCGAGGCAATCGCGTCGCTCGCACCCACCCGCCCGAACCGCCCGCGCGTGTCGAAAATCCGCAGCACGCCGTCCTTCTGGCGCAGGCTGATAACGGCAGAGTTCAGCGGGAATACTTTCGTCACCGTGCCGATCTGCGGAATCCCGTTGCGAATGTCCTTCGTAGAGACCTCGGCGGGCACGATATGCCCCTCCAGCACGTATTTCAGATACGCCTGATCCTCAGCGAACCGCGCCGCCTCGCTCTTGGGCCGCAGGTTTTGCAAGGCCGCATCCGTTGGCGCAAAGATCGTCACCGGCCCGATCCCGGCCAACCGCTCGTGCAGTCCCGTCGTCAACAGCGCCTCGACCAGCAGCGTATGCTCGCTTGATCTGCTCAGCGCCGTCATCACAGGTTCCGTCGGCGAAACCGCATTGCCGCCGATCACCACAGGCGGCAACCGCCGCCGCCGCCATGCACAGCCGCTCAGCAAAGCCGCCGTCCCTGCCAGCATCACCCCGCGCCGCGTAAATTCTCCGCTTGTCAGCATATCGCTTCCCCTGTCACCGCGCGCCCATCCTATACCGATCCACACCGGAGACCATAGCTGTTGCTTGTATAACAAACCACCATCGTGATCGTCATCACGGACGTTGCGCGGTATGGTCGAAGTTCGGTAGAGAGACCCAAATCTGTTAGTTCACATTATTCCTGCGAGGCTTTTCGCGATGTCCATGTCGCCTTACGAGTACAAAACCACCGCGCTGCCGAAAATGGTGCAACAACGCCGCCGCCGCAACCTCACCGAGGTCGAAGCTATTGCCGAAACACTGGCCGAAACCATCCAGGCCGGGGCCGTCGACGGCTGGGAGTACATGCGCGCCGAAACCCTTGTCACCACGCAGCGGTCGGGCTTTTTCTCGAAAGTCGAGACGGAGACCACTTGCACCGTCCTGATCTTCCGCCGCGCCCGCAGCGCCGCCTGGGCCGATAAAACCGCCCCCCGCGACGCACAGGCCAAAGCCGCCGCAGATCCGACAAAGCCCCCCGCGCGCGCGCGCGCACCCGTGGGCATTGATGACCCGACCTCACCCCTCGCGGGCGGTGGTTTTCTCAGTGCCAGCGGCGCATACAAGGCCGAAGCCGCCCGCAGCGAACCACCCCGCCCGACAACCTTGCGCCCCCCCTTGGGATCAGCGCAGGATTAACCCGCCTCCCGCGCCGCGTCCTCCGGCGTCAGGCAGCGCAGTGACAGCGCATGGACGGGTCCGGCCAATTCCTCGGTCAGCGCATCAAACACCATGCGCTGACGGGCCACGCGGGACACCCCCGCAAAGGCATCCGACACGATCAGCACGTTGAAATGGCTCTCCCCGCCTTCGCGAAAGCCGCCATGCCCGCGATGGCTTTCGCTGTCATCGACAACCTCCAGCCGCAGCGGGTTGCACGCGGCGGTGATTTTCTGTTCGAGGGTTTCTTTGACGCTCATTCCGCACCCTAATCTGCTTAAAATTGTCCGGCCTTCACCAGTTGGTGAGACTTAAAGGCGAAAACATGGTTATCCAATTCTGAAGTCCGGAGCCATACCCATGTTCTTTATCCCGATTGTTGTCGCAATAGTTGCGATTATACTTCTGGTCAGCGCGTGCGTCCATTTCGTGCCGCCAAAGCGCGTTCACGTCATCACTCTGTTCGGCACGAAGCCCATCGCAACGCTCAAAACGGGTGTTCACTTCACCATCCCGCGCCCCTTTGCCGTGACCAGTGCCATCGTCCCGACCGACATCGTCGCCCAGAAAATGCAGGTACAGATCAAAAGCGCCGACAACCTCGTCTTTGAACTGCCCGCCACCCTGCAATTTCAGGTCACAAACGCCATGCGCTTCGCGTTCGAGCGTGACGAGCCGGTCTCGCAGATGGTCAATCTGGTGGTTGCGGCGCTGCGTTCGGCGGCGAACCGGATGGAGTTTCAGGAAATCTACGACGACAAATCCTTTATCCAGCAGGAAGTCGAATCGACCGTCTCCCAGCATCTGGCCAGTTTCGGTGTCCGCATCATCGATTTGGTGATCGACGATCCCGAATTGCCGACAACAACCCAAACCGCCCTCAATAACATCCGCGAGGCCGAATGGGGCCGCCGTGCCTCCGAACACGAGGCGGAAGCCACCCGCATCCGCATGGTCGGGGCCGCCCGTGCCGAGGCCGAGAGCACCCTGCTCAAAGCCAAAGCCATCGCCGGGTTCCGCATGGAAATCGCCGAGGGTAACGCCGCCGCCATCGCCGTTATGCAGGGCAAGATCGGTGTGCGCTGGATCGATAAGATAATCGGCGAGGGCGAGACCGCACAAAAGGTCAAAACCCCGACCTATGTGGACCGCAACGGCGCGCCCACGATTCCGCCCGAACTGGACATGCCCGCCGAAGTCATCCTCGATTTCTTCAAGGTTCTCGATGGCAATGAAGCAATTCGTGATGCCGCTGCGAAACCCGGAACGGTGATCTTGATGCCACAGGGCAATGGCGCGCGTATGGGGTCGGATATGGGCGATTGGATCGCGGCGCAGCAGGCTTCGTCGCGTATTCCGGTTGCGTAATCCGCACGTCCATGTGCGGCATATTCCGCGATACGGACAGCGATGTCTTTACCCGACTGTCAGTTCGGGGCATATAGGATGCCCTGAATCGTTCAGGTGATCTCGTGCAGATGGGAGAGTGTCGTGGCCCGACCGCCAATAGATTTTGACATCAGTGTGAAGGCGGACAAGAAGCGCCGGAACAAACGGCGCGGGGCCAGCGGCGCGTTCAACGATTCGAGCCGGGGATGCGAATGGCCCGACTGCGAATCAAAAGGCGTACACCGTGCGCCCGCCTCGCCGCAGGATTTGGATAAGTTCCGCTGGTTCTGCGCTTCGCATATCAAAGAATACAACAAGCGCTGGGATTACTACAAAGGCATGAGCGCCGACGAAATCGACGCCGCCCGCCGCGCCGACCAGTCTTGGGACCGTCCCACCTGGAAGATGCAATCCGAAAAAGCCAGCGGCTCACACAAGGTCTCGCACGCCGAGGGCCGCTCGTGGGAGCGGTTCGGCTTCAGTGATCCGATGGACGTGCTGGGCGATAACGCCACCATCAACCCCGGCAATACCGCAGAGCGTGAACGCCGCCAGATGCGCCGCCGCCTGCTGCCTAAAGCCGATATGAAAGCGCTTGAGGCGCTCGATCTCGACGAAATGGCAACGCCGGAGACGATCAAAGAGCGCTACCGCACCCTCGTCAAGCAACTGCACCCCGATATGAACGGCGGCGACCGCAGCGAGGAGCAACGCTTACGCGGTGTCCTGAACGCATGGCATCACCTCAAGAGCAGCGCGATGTTCAAGCAGTAGCGACACACTGGCCTTACGGCAGCATGTAAACGCTTTATTAATCCGCTTGGCTAGGATGTCACAGGTGTGTCGTTTGCCAGATAAAGTCGAACTTGATACACGACCCTACGTAAGCTGCACGTAACGTATATTGCCCCATCTCATAAGGCTGATCCCTCTATGAACGACATGTCCCATGACTTCGACACGCAAGAGCCTGACCTTGCCGCGCGTGACTGGATGAAAATTCTCTCCAAGTATCGTGAGCCGATTAAGTCACGCAGCATTTTCGAAATCGCCGTCACCGTCATTCCCTTCATGCTGCTTTGGGCGGCGTCTTGCTGGGCGCTGCAAGTCAGCTTCTGGCTCAGCCTGCCGATCTCGATCATCGCCGCCGGGTTTCTGGTCCGCATCTTCCTGATCCAGCACGATTGCGGCCACGGGGCGTTCTTCAAGACCAAAGCCGCCAATGACTGGGTGGGCCGGGTGTTCGGCGTGTTGACGCTGACCCCCTACGCGGTCTGGCGCAAGAACCACGCGATTCACCACGGCGCGTCGGGTAATCTCGACCAGCGCGGCACGGGCGATCTGCTGACCCTGACCGTGGCCGAATACGAGGCGCGCTCGACATGGGGAAAGCTCAAATACCGCGCCTACCGCCACCCGATCACACTGTTCATCATCGGACCTGTCTATATCTATCTGGTCGAAAACCGTCTGCCACTGGGCCACATGAAGCACACCGAGTATTGGATCAGCTCGATGGGAACCAATGTCGCGCTGGCGGCGATTGCCGGCGCGCTGATCTGGCTGCTGGGTCTGAGCACTTTCCTGCTGGTCTTCCTGCCCGTCACCCTGATCGCCGCCTCAATCGGCGTTTGGCTGTTCTACGTCCAACACCAGTTTGAGGACACCCACTGGGAAAGCGAGCCGGACTGGCAAGTCCACGAGGCCGCCCTGCACGGCAGCTCGCACTATGTGTTGCCACAGCCGCTCAAGTGGATCTCCGCCAATATCGGCATCCACCACGTCCATCACCTCTACAGTAAAATCCCGTTCTACCGCCTGTCGGAAGTCATCAAAGACCACCCGGCCCTTGGCGAGATGAGCAAGCTGACCCTGCGCGAGAGCTTCTCCTGCGTAAAGTTGCAGCTATGGGACGAAAACCGCCGCAAACTGGTCAGCTACGCCGAAGCGCGGATGGCGGCAAAGGTTGCGGCTTGAATAATTCCCTGCCCCGCACTTGATGCGGGGCATGTGGCCTATAGCGTTATCAAGGGCAATGGGTTCATTGCCCGACTCGGAAAACGCGCCAAAACAAGAAGTTAGACTATCCGGAATGATCCTTATACCGTTCAGGATGGTCTAGTGGATCGACCGAGACATTTGAGTCCCTGCCGTGGAAAGCGGCCACCCGACGTAACTTACTCAAAATGTCAAGATAAGTTGATCCACCAAACAGAAATCTAGTGGGTTCGTTTTGTCAAAAACAATCCACTAGTCTGATAAAGACCATCTGGCGCGATACCTGCAAAGAAAAAGGCACTCCGAAAGGAGCGCCTTTTTTAGTTTCGAGACA
>CALDZQ010000086.1 GCA_937944035.1 uncultured Neomegalonema sp.
ACGGCGACGCGGCCCGCAGCGTGGGGGTGGGCGTTGATCTCGGTCGGTGCGCCGTGGGTGGCCCAGCGGGTGTGGCCGATGCCGATGGACCCGCCGATGGGGTTGTTTTGCAGCAATTCCGCCAATGCGGACAGCTTGCCCACCGCGCGGCGGCGATCAAGCGCGCCGGATTTGACCGTGGCGACACCTGCGGAGTCATAGCCGCGATATTCAAGGCTTTTCAGCGCATTCATAATGAGCGGCGCGGCATCACGCCCGTTACCCAGAATCCCGACTATTCCACACATAGGCTTCTCCCTTGTACTCTGTCACTCAATCGAAGATTTATTAATATTGGTACAACTATTCACGGCACTCGTTCCGCGAAGTGTTTTCTATCACGGAACGGCAGCGCGCGCTGCTCACGACTTATTACGCAATGCTTTCATCGCTTCGAGTTTCTCACGCAATTTGGCGGCGAGGCCGGGTTTGTTGACTTGGATGCCCCGCGCGAGGGCGAGGGCGTCGGGTTCAACATTGCGGGTGATGACGGAGCCTGCGGCGACGATCGCGTTATCGCCGATCTCTGCGGGGGCTACGATGGCCGTGTTAGAGCCGACAAACGCGCCCTGCCCGATCACCGTCTTGTGCTTATTAAAGCCATCATAGTTGCAAGTGATTGTTCCTGCACCAATATTCGCGCCCGCGCCGATTGTGGCATCGCCGACATAGGTGAGGTGATTGGCTTTCGCGCCTTTGCCGAACGTGGCGGCTTTGACCTCGACGAAGTTGCCGATTTTCGCATTCTCGCCAATGTCAGCGCCGGGGCGAAGGCGCGCGTATGGGCCGATGATCGCGCCGGAATGGACTTTGCAGCCCTCAAGATGGCTGAAAGCCCGCAGCGTTGCGCCGCCGGCGACATGGACACCGGGGCCGAAGACCACGTTCGGCTCGATGGTAACGTCGGCTTCGATATGGGTATCGTGAGAGAAAAACACGGTTTCGGGGGCGATCATGGTGACGCCGCGCTCCATCGCCTCCAGCCTTGTGCGGTGCTGGTATGCGGCCTCGGCGGCGGCGAGATCAACGCGGGAATTGACGCCCAGCGTCTCGTCTTCGCCGCACTCGACCACGGCGCAGGCCAGCCCTTCAGCACGGGCGAGGCCGACGACATCGGTGAGATAATACTCGCCATTGGCATTGTCGTTGGTCACATTGTCCAAAAGGCGGAAAAGCGTGCGGGAGTCGACGCACATGACGCCGGAATTACACAATGTCACCGCAAGTTCGTCCGGCGAGGCGTCTTTGGCCTCGACAATCCGGTCCAGCCCGCCGCTGTTGTCTGTGATGAGCCGGCCATAGCCTGCGGGTTCTGCGGCGTTGAAGCCAAGGACAACAACGGCAGAGCCTGCGCGGCGGGCCTCAATCATCCGCTCCAGTGTTTGCGGGCGGATCAGCGGGGTATCGCCGTAGAGGATAAACACATCGCCCTCGAAATCAGCGAGAGGCGGGGCGGCCATCTGAACCGCGTGGCCCGTGCCGAGTTGGGGCGATTGCTCAACACAAACAGCGCCCGGCGAGACGGCCTGAGCGGCTTCGGCAACGCGGGCGGATTGATGGCCCGTGACGATGACAACGCGCGAGGGATTGCAGCCTTTGCCGGAATTCAAGGCATGGGCAAACATCGGCAGCCCCGCCACCTGATGCAGAACCTTTGGCACGTCAGACCGCATTCGGGTTCCTTTTCCGGCGGCAAGCAGGCACAGGGCAGTCTCAACACTCATGGGAGCCTCAGGTTTTTAGCGCGTTCCGATAAAGTCGCGCGGACTATAGTATTTTGTACAGCGTCATACACTCAATTTTATTAGCCATGACCGACACTGCGCACCGAATTGATTATCGGGAGTGGTTACGATGGAAGCGGTTAAGAACATCCTTGTGACAGGCGGATGCGGATTTATCGGGACACATCTGTGCCACAGCCTCGTCAAGGCCGGGCATCGCGTGCGCATTCTCGACGATCTGTCGACCGGAAAAGCGGCGATGATGCCCACGCAGGCTGATCTGATGATCGGCAATGTGAACGATCCTGAAACCGCCGCCGACGCGATGGCGGGGATGGACGGGGTGATTCATCTGGCGGCGATTGCCTCGGTCGAGCGGTGCAATCAGGCCTGGGTGAAATCGCATCAGACCAATCTGGGCGGGACGCTGACGATTATGGAAGCGGCGCGGGATGCGGCGGAGCAGCCTGTTCCCGTGGTCTGGGCTTCATCAGCGGCGATTTACGGCGCGGCGAAAACCTTTCCTATCACAGAACGGACACCGACCGCTCCGATGTCTCCCTACGGGGCCGATAAATTAGGCGGTGAATTGCACGGGCAGGCGGCGGCGGAAGTCTTCGGCCTGCCGAATACCGCGCTGCGGTTTTTCAATGTGTTCGGTCCGGGACAAGACCCGTCCTCGCCCTATTCCGGCGTGATCTCGATCTTTGCGGACCGGCTGGGCAAGGATCTGCCCGTGACGATCTACGGCGATGGCAAGCAGACCCGCGATTTTGTCTATGTCGGCGATGTAGTGCGCGCGCTGGAAGCATCGCTTGCGCGGCTGATGCGGCGACAACGGCTGGAACATGAGGCGAGTTTTGACGCGATCAATGTCTGCACCGGGCGGGCGGTGACGGTGCAAACTTTGGCGGAAACGCTGGGGGAATTGCTCGGCTCGACGCATCCGATCGGCTATGGCGAGACGCGCAACGGGGATATTCGCGATTCTGTCGGTGATCCGTCGAAAATGCAGCGGTTGCTGTCGATGCGGGCGGAAACGTCGTTTGAAGACGGCTTGCGCGCATTGATCGGCAGCGGCGCCGAAAGGGTAGCGAGCGCTGGTTAACCGCCCTAAACTCTCCCCCGTATCACGCGGGAGAGAGTTATGAACCAGATTGATGTTGCCGGAAAAAGAGCGGTCGTCACGGGCGGGGCGCAAGGGATTGGCCGCGCGGTTGCCGAAAGGTTGATTTCGGGCGGGGCGACTGTGACGCTGTGGGACAGGGATCGGGGGATGGTCGAGCAAACGGCGGAGACCATCGGAGCCAGCTTTATCGAAGTCGATCAAACCGATTGGGATGCGGTGCGCTCGGCCAGCGCGCGGACTGCTGCGGAAATGGGCGGGGTGGATATTCTCGTCAATAACGCCGGGATCGCCGGGCAGAATGCGACGGTCGCCGATTATCCGCTGGACGAGTGGCGGCGGGTGATGGCAATCAATCTCGACGGGCCTTTCCATTGCTGTAAGGCGCTGGTTCCGCTGATGACGGAAGGCGGGTATGGCCGGATCGTCAATGTCGCCTCGATTGCGGGCAAGGAGGGCAATCCGAATGCCTGTGCCTATTCAGCCTCCAAGGCGGGCGTCATCGCACTGACCAAGACGCTGGGCAAGGAATTGGCGGGGCAGGATATTGCGGTGAATTGCGTCACCCCGGCCGCCGCGCGCACCGCAATATTCGATCAGATGAGCGAGGAGCATATCGGCTACATGCTCTCAAAAATCCCGCGCGGGCGGTTCGTGGAGGTGGGCGAAGTGGCGGCGATGATCGCTTGGCTTTGCTCGGCGGAGTGCAGCTTTACCACGGGCGGCGTGTTCGATCTGAGCGGAGGGCGGGCGACTTATTGACTGTGCCGCTGGGCGAGGAAAATGCCGCTCAGAACGAGCGCAAGGGCGATGGCGTGGTAGGTCGCGAAGATCTGACCCAGCAGCAAAACCGCGAGGATCGAGGCGAAAATCGGGACGAGGTTGATGAACACCCCCGCCCGCCCCGGCCCGATCATGTCGACGCCGCGCAGAAAGAACAGCTGTGACAGGCAGGACGGGAATATCGCGATGTAAAGCGTGACGAGCCAGCCCTTTGCGGTTGGTGCGGCGAACCCGCTCCACAATGCCTCGCCGATGGCGAGGGGCAGCGCGGTGATCGTGGCGACGATGGCGAGCAGGGTGAAAAATGCTGTGCCGGGGATCGCCGGGCGATTGCGCAAGGCAACGGCATAGGCGGCGTAGAAAACGCTGGCCAGCAGCATCAGCGCATCGCCGCGATTGATCGCCTGGGTCAGCAGGGAAAGCGGGTCGCCTTTGGTCGCCACCAGAGCGACACCGATCATCGTCAGGATCACGCCGATGATCTGGATGGCCGTGACTTTGGTCCGGTAGGCGAGGAATGTGCCGATCAGCACGATGCCGGGCATTGCGCCCTGGATAATGCCGATATTGATGGCGGATGTGCTGTAAGAAGCGATGTAAAACAACGCATTGAACGCGGTGAACCCGAACCCCGCCATCAGCGTGATCGACATCAAGCGCGGTTTGATAGCGGCCCAATGGGCGCGGACCTCGTGACCGAAAATCAGCCACATGGCCGAGGCAACAAGCACCCAGCGCAGGAAGACCAGCATGAACGGCTTGATCTCGCCGACCGCAAGCTGTCCCGCCACCGCATTACCCGCCCAAAAAAGAGCGGTGAGGCTCAGCAGCAGGACGGGGCTGGCGTAAGCCCACGCCAGGAACCGATGAAGGGGGGTCACAATTTATACATCAGATAAACCGGTTATCCCTTGGAAACCCGCGCGGGGCCATGCGTCCGGCGGAGGCGCGTTTGCCTTGCCATTCGGCCAGTTCAGCCTCTGGCACATACCGCGTTTTGCCGCCGCCCATCTCCCAACTCAAGCCATCGGCGAATTTCAGGCTGCGCAAATCGGCAAGGCCACCGTCTTTGTAGCGTTGAAGCAAGACGCCTTTGCCGCGCGACATCTCCGGCAAATCGGCGAGCGGGAAGACGAGCAGTTTACGGTTATCGCCTGCGCAGGCAACGGAATCGTCGCCCTCTTCTATGCGATAAAAGAGAGCGGCAGGGGCCAGCGGATCGACATTGAGGACTTGCTTGCCCGTGCGGGTCTGCGCCAGTGCGTCCGCTTCGGGCATGACAAAGCCGCGCCCGGATTTCGAGGCGACAATGGCTTTTGCGCCGGGCTGGTGCGCGAACAGTGTGACCATACCCTCCTCGTTCGGCAAATCGATCATCAGGCGGACAGGTTCACCCATCGAGCGCCCGCCGGGCAGCTTATCGGCCCCCAGTGTGTAAAACCGCCCGTTGGTCGCGAAAAGCAGCAGTTTGTCCGTGGTTTGCGCATGGAACAGGAAGCGCGGGCCATCGCCATCCTTGTATTTGATCTCGGAATCAAGGGCGACATGACCCTTCATCGCCCGTATCCAGCCGTTTTCCGAGCAGATGACGGTAATCGGCTCCTTGTCGATCATCGCTTCCATCGAGGGCGCGTCGACTTTCGGCGCGTCAGCGATTTCAGTCCGGCGCGCGCCGCCGGGGCTGTCGACACCGAATTTCTTGCGGGTTTCGCGGATTTCGGCGGCAATGGCTTTCGACTGCGCACCCTCGTCCCCGACCAGCGTGTCGAGTTCGGCGCGTTCGGCGGCAAGCTTGTCCCGCTCGGTCCGCAATTCCATCTCTTCGAGTTTGCGCAAGGAACGCAGGCGCATGTTGAGGATGGCTTCGGCCTGACCGTCGGTGAGATTGAATTCGGCCATCATGATGGGCTTTGGTTCATCCTCCTCGCGGATGATCTCAATCACACGGTCGAGGTTGAGATAGGCGACGATGTACCCGTCCAGCACCTCCATCCGCGTGTCGATCTTGCTGATCCGGTGGCGGGAGCGGCGCAGCAGCACTTCGCGGCGGTGGTCGAGGAAGGCTTGCAGCGCCTCGCCCAGCGACATCACGCGCGGGGTGCGTTTGGAATCGAGGACGTTGAGGTTGAGCGGAATGCGGACCTCAAGGTCGGTCTGCTTGAACAGCGCCTCCATCAGCGCGGCGTCATCGATATTGCCGGAACGCGGTTCGAGAACGAGGCGGATGTCCTCGGCGGATTCATCACGGACATCGGCGAGAATCGGCAATCGCTTCTCTGTCACCAGCGAGGCAATGCGCTCGACCAGTTTGGACTTTTGCACCTGATAGGGCATTTCGGTGACGATGATTTCGTATTTACCGCGCCCCAGATCCTCACGATGCCATTTCGCGCGCAGGCGAAATCCGCCGCGTCCGGTTTTATAGGCGTCGAGAATGGAAGCGGCCGGCTCGATCAGAATACCACCTGTGGGGAAGTCAGGCGCGGGGACAAACTCCGTCAGTTTTTCGATTCCGGCATTCGGCGCCTTCAACAGGTGCAAAAGTGCATCACATAGCTCGCCGGCATTATGGGGCGGAATCGAGGTCGCCATGCCCACCGCAATGCCGTTCGCACCGTTGGCGAGAAGGTTCGGAAAAGCCGATGGCAGAACATCGGGTTCCTCTTCCTGACCGTCATAGTTGGGGCGGAAATCGACCGCGTCATCATCCAGGCCCATCAGGATCGAGGCCGAGGTATTGGTCAGGCGGCACTCGGTATAACGCATCGCCGCCGGGTTATCGCCGTCGATATTGCCGAAGTTGCCTTGCCCGTCGATGAGCGGATAACGGGCGCTGAAATCCTGCGCCATCCGCACAAGAGCGTCGTAAACGGACTGTTCCCCGTGGGGGTGATACTTGCCGACCACATCGCCGACGACGCGGGCACTTTTCTTGAACGGGGCGTTCGGGTCCATTTTCAGCAAGCGCATCGCGAAGAGAATGCGGCGGTGAACCGGCTTCAGGCCGTCACGCACATCGGGCAAAGCGCGGTGCATGATGGTCGAAAGCGCATAGGTCAGATAGCGCCGCCCAAGCGCCCGCGTGAGCGCCTCTTCCTCAATCAATCCACCGTTTTCCGGTGTCGGTTCATCATCATTTGCCATGCGGTTCTCTTACGGGCTTGATGCAAAGTTGCAAAGAACAAAACACATATATGTGCTCTTATCGCAACAAACTGCATTTGACTGCTGTTTTTAACGCGGGACTTGGAACTTTCATCCCCGTGAGCGTTTAACGTGTAAATTGAGCATACGAATCATCCCGGTTCATGCTCCCATTGCGGAGGTTGTCATGGCGCATCGCATTCATTTCGGTCTTCTCTTCACATCGCTGACTATCGCGGGTCTATCAACCCCCGCGCAGAGCCGTTTGCACGAAGTTACCGGCGTTTTCAATGTTGAGCAGGTAACAACAGTGCATCTTCCGACCGGATGTAACGCCCGTTTGGAATTTCAGGATGAAATCCTGATCGCGGCGAGCATCGTTGATCCGCTATGCCTGCCCAAGGGCGTAAAAACGCGCAACGTGCCGCCCTTCAAGAAAGATTTTTACCTGCCGCGCGAAAAACGGGGCCGTTTTGACGGTGAAAAATTCAAGGGTCGCCATCTGATCGGCATGTAGGTCACAGAAATTCCAGGATCGCCGGAAGGTCTGTTGTCTCCAGTTCAATCGCCCAAATATCGGGATCGGTTTTTGCGCGCTTTTCGATATAAGCATCCACCTCGGCATCAGGCAAAGGTGCGGCATCGGGGGTTGTTGCCTCCCAGACCATGCCACCTTCCATCGCGTAGCGGCGCAGATAAAGCGTCGATGTGCCGTCCCGGTGGCTGTGCCGCAGCAGGATTGCTCCCGCTGTCCGGTCGCCGCGCCGCAAGACATAAGCGCCCTCGCCCCGGTGTTGGCAAAATTGCAGCGCCGCCGAGACGCGCATGTGGGTTGCTAAACTCATGGAGTTCCTTGTTCAGGGTCGGACTACACAAAAAGCCGATTTTGTGATATGGTTACGGCATGAAAGCGCGCATCGTCATTGTTGCATTGCTTGCCACGTCCCCGTTCGAGGGGGCGGCGGAATCCCGTTTTAAGGGCTGGACCGGGCCAAAGCCAGCCAAACCGCCCTGCGAATGCCGATACAGAGGCGGCAAGGCGACACTGGGACAGACAATTTGCCAGCAGCGCAGCGGCAAGATGGTTCGGCTGAAATGCACGCTGGTTCTGAATAACACGGCTTGGAAAGAGGTGGGCGAAGGGTGCGGATTCAGTTCGTTGACCGGCGGACAAAGCCGTGCCGAACCGCCGGTACACCTTTAATTCGGGGCCGCTTTCACGGGGAAAGCGCGAAATCGGCAACGGCATCGCGCACGGTCTGTCCTTCCAAATCACGCAGCAGAAGATGCCAGCCTGTTTCGATCAGGCGGAACTCGGTCGGGCCTGAGAAGAGGGCAGCGGTTTCGCGGGTGGGGGCTTCGGGGATCACCTGATCCTTCGCACCGTAGAGGACGAGGGTGGGCGTGGTGATATTGGGCGCGGCCTCAACAGCGCGGTCCATGATGGCGATGAGACCCGCGAACTCGCGGGAGCTTGGTTTGCGCACATAAAGCGGATCACGGCCCAAGGCGCGCAGCATCGGGATGTTGTCCGAGGCGAGGATGCGCACCACACCCTTGCCGCTCCAGCGTTTGTCGGGGAACAGCGTCGCGGCCAGCCCCGCCAGCATCCGGTAGCCGGGGTTGAGGTTATCGGCCCCCCACAACGCCGGAGCCAGCAGGATCGCACCGTCAGGGGCCACGCGCCCCTCGCCCAGCGCGGCCGTCACGACGCCGCCGCCCATGCTGTGCCCGACGATGATGAGGGGGGTGACGGGGGACCGCTCACGGACGAGATCGGCCATCAGGGCCAGATCATCGACCAACCTGTCCGCGCCCGGCCATACGCTGTTGCTGGGGTTACGGCCGAAACCGCGCTGGTCATAGGCGTAAGTCTCAATGCCCTGCGCCGCCCAGCCCTTCGCCGCCTCGCCATAGGTGCTCAAGCCGTAATCGCCGTAGCCGTGAACCGCGAGGATGGTGGCTTTAGGGGCAGTCCGGGCAGGCCAATGGCTGAGCGTGATGCTCTCGCCGTTCGCGCTGGCAACGATGGAATCCGTCCGCCCGTCTTCGGCTTTGGTTGGTGCGGTGATTTGCGGATCATCCAATCGCGCGGCGCGGTCTTCGCGCGTTCCGGCGCATCCGGCGAGGGTTAGAGCGAGGAGAAACGTGAGAGCGCGGTGCGTCATGCGGTCAGTCCGATTGCGTGGGGCATAGTCAGTAAGCCTTAATACACTTAACCTTTAGTGTTTTA
>CALDZQ010000087.1 GCA_937944035.1 uncultured Neomegalonema sp.
CCTGTATCGGTGTATCCGGATACGTCCGGGATCGGCCCCGCGCCGTCACCGATGCCACCATCAGGCTCGACCGGGATCGGACCGGAGCCGTCCTCCTCGCCAATGGCCAGTGTTGTGACCGAGCCGGGATCGGCAGGCTGATAGATGCCACCATCCTCCTCGCCAACCGCCAGCGTTGTGGCTGTGCCGGGATCGGCAGGCTGATAGATGCCGCCATCCTCCTCGCCAATCGCCAGCGTTGTGGCTGTGCCGGGATCGGCAGGCTGATAAGCGTTGCCCGACTCCTCACCAACAGCTTCGGTGGTTGCGACACCGGTATACGTGCCGCCGGGCTTCGCCGCCATCATCGCCTTGCCCTTGTCATCCATAACCGGAGCAGTCACAGGCGTATTCAGGTAAGATTGACCCGTGGGCGGTGGAGCGGCGTTTTGCGATGCGCAACCGGCAAGGCCTTGTAAGGCGAGCAGGCTGACGCCACCGAAGAGAGAGAGTCGGCCAACGCCGGACTTCACGCTGAACTTTTGCATTCTTTATACTCCTAGAATTGCAAACTCAGAAACAACACACCCTTGCGTAGGTTAAGTACGCAGATTAAGGCAAAATTTCGCACAGGGTAAAATAATTGTGCCAATTCGATGCGGGAATGCAATGAAACTGTTACCTCATCCGCCGGATTTCTTCGGCCACGATGGCGATGCCAGCTGCGATTTTGTCGTGGGAGATCGAGGAATAGCCGAGCCGCATGTAGTTTTTGGGTGGCGTGTTCCGTGCCATTGGCGGTTCGGCAAAAAATGCTGTCCCGGTCTCGATCAGAACGCTGCGCTCGCGCAGGCGCAGGGCCAGCTGTTCCGTATCGATGTGCTCCGGGGCGGCGGTCCAAAAGCTCGCACCGCCGAATTTCGGGGCGCGCGCGCTGTTCAACCCTGCTGCATCAAGTGCGATTTGCATGGCCTCACGACGCTTGGCATGGGCGATTTGCAGCCGCCGGATCAGCGAGTCATGATGGCCCAGCGCAAGGAAATACGCGGCGGTGCGCTGGGCGTGGCCGGGGGGATGGCGCAGCATCAAAAAGCGCAGCGCACGGGCTTCGGCAATCACAGGTTCGGGCGCAGTCACATAGCCGAGGCGTAGGCCGGGGAACAGCGATTTCGAGAAGCTGCCGACATAGATGACGCGGCCCGTCTTATCGAGGGATTTCAGGGCGGGGGCGGGCTTTTGCAGAAAGCCAAGCTCGAAATCGTAATCGTCTTCGATGATGATAAAATCATATTTCTCCGCCGCCGCCAGCAACTCCCGCCGCCGGGCAAGAGGCATGGTAGCGGCGCTGGGCGCCTGATGGCTGGGGGTGACGAACACGACATCGACATTGCTGAGGCGCTCGTCAACGACCATCCCGTCATCATCGACGGGGATCAGCTTGATGTCCGCGCCCTGACGTTCGAGCGCGTTGCGCAGGTCGGGGTAGCACGGGTCTTCAATGGCAACGCGCACACCGTTCGAGCACAACAATTCGGCCAGCAGAAACAGCGCATTCTGCGCGCCCAGCGTGACGAGAATTTGCTCGCTGGTGGCCAAAACACCGCGACGGGGCAGCGTGCGGGCGCGGATATAATCGACCAGCAGCGGGTCATCCGCCTCGCCCTTGTCGCCCGCCATCGACTCGAAATTACGCAAGCCCAACGCCTGCCGCGCGCAGTCGCGCCAATCGGAGTGGTTGAACAGGGTCGGATCGGCCTGACCGTAGACAAAAGGATAAGCGAACTCGCGCCAGTTGAGCGGTTTTTCGACGCGGCGCAGATCAGAATAACGCCGCTGAAAGCGCTTGCCCCAATCCAGAGTACACGACGCGACCGGACCGCGCCGGCTGGATGGGTCAGAGGCCGGAGCCTCGGAGCCGACGTAGTAACCGCTGCGGTCACGGCTTTCCAAATACCCGTCCGCCACCAGCGCCTGATAGGCTAAAGTCACGGTATTGCGGGACAGACCAAGCTGAATCGCCATCGCACGGGTGGAGGGAACCGCCTCTCCGGGCAGCAGTTGACGCGACAAAATCGCCGAGACCAGCATCTCACGCACTTGCGCTTGCAGACCCACGCCGTCGAGCGTGTCGAGGTGGAACAGGGCTTCTTTCATCCGGTTACAATTCGCCCCCCGATTGCACTTTCTCTGGCATCATTCACGCGACTAATTGGCACTAACGCAGATTTTGCGGATCGTCTAGTCTGAAAGTATCGCAAGTTAATACGCCAAAGCTCAAGCGCGCGTATTCGGGGAAGGAAAACAACAATGGACGGTTCTCAAATTCAGTACACAGCGAACTCGCTGGAAAGCCAGTGGATGCCTTTTACCGGCAACCGTGACTTTAAAGCGGACCCGCGCCTTGTGGTCAAATCGGAAGGCGTTTACCTGACCGACCACAAGGGCGGTCAGGTGATCGACGGATCTTCGGGGCTGTTCTGTAACCCGTTGGGACATGGCCGCCGCGAGATCGCGGATGCGGTTCATGCGCAGATGATCGCCAACGACTATTGCTCGCCGTTCGGCATGGGCCACCCCGGCGCGTTTGCGCTGGCGGAGCGGGTTGCGCGGCGGCTGCCAGAGCCGATCAACCACGTGTTCTTCGTCAACTCCGGTTCAGAGGCCATCGACACGGCGCTGAAGATGGCAATGGCCTATCACCGCGCCCGTGGCGACAGCCAGCGCGTGCGGTATGTCAGCCGCGAACGCGCCTATCACGGTGTGAATATCGGCGGCATCTCGCTGGGCGGCATGGTCAAGAACCGCGAGAGCTTTCCGCATGTGATCCCGAACGTCGTGATGATGCGTCACACATGGTCGGAAGACGAATTGTTCAACAAGGGCCAGCCGGTCAAAGGGGCCGAGCTTGCAAACGACCTGCAACGCTTCTGCGACACCTATGGCGGTTCAACCATCTCCGCCGTGTTTATCGAGCCTGTGGCCGGATCAACCGGCACGTTGCTGCCGCCCGTCGGCTATCTGGAGCGTGTGCGTGAAATCTGTGACGCGAACGGTATTTTGCTGGTGTTCGATGAGGTTATCACCGGCTTTGGCCGCCTCGGCACACCGTTTGCCGCGCAGAAATTCGGCATCACACCGGATATTATGACGATGGCGAAAGCGCTGACCAATGGCGCAATCCCGATGGGCGCCGTCGCGGTTAAGGACGAGATTTACGAAACCGTCACGAATGCCTCGCCTGAGAACGCCATCGAGTTTTTCCACGGCTACACGTATTCGGGCCACCCTGCGGCCTGCGCGGCGGGTCTGGCCACGCAGCAGATCATCGATGATGAGGGGCTGTTCGAGCGGGTTGCGGATAACGAGCAGTATTTCATCGATGCTATCTGGTCGCTGAAAGACCATGAGCTGGTCAAAGATCTGCGCGCGATGGGCTATATGGCGGGCGTTGAGGTGCATCACGACGGCGTACCGGGACGACGCGGGACGCATTTGCAAAAGGCGCTGTTCTGGAACGGCTGTCATGTGAAGTTCACCGGCGACACCGCAATCGTCGCCCCGCAATTCATCGCCGAGCACAGCCATATCGACGAGATGGTCGATAAAATCCGCAAAACGCTGGATCAGGCGCTGCACGGGTAGGGTTGAGACATTGGATTTAGAGGGGCGGAGTTCCGGCGCTGCCCCCCTTTTATTCTCAGAGCACGGCGGCGAAGTGTCGGGCGGCACTGTCCACCGCAGCTTGATCTGTTCCGCCGATCAGAATGTAAGCGAAACCGTCCCGCGCCCATGACGCCGCGCTCAACCCTTCCATCGCGGCGGAAGTCATCGCCTCATCAGCCCCGGCCTCACCGCGTATGATGCACAGCGCCAGCGGCTCTCCCATTTTCGACAGGAAGGCGAGTTGGATCAGGGGGCGGCCCTCGAAGCCCAGAATTTGGGCGCGCTTGTAATCAAGACTGCCCTCCGCCGTCAGCGCATCAAGCGCGATGTCTTTGCCGATTGTATCGGCAACGATGGCCAGTTCAGCCGCTTTTGCCCCATCACTGCGATCAAGATGTGAGAGCGTTTTGCCCACATAAAGCGCCTGATAACTGGCCACATAGCCGCGCCAGTCGTTTTGCGGTCCACCATCCGCGAAAAACGCGCCCAATCCCCCGGCGAACAGCGCCCCGGCCAAGCTGGCCGCGACCAGTGAGGGCCAGATGCGTCGGGTCGGGGGAGCGGTGACGGCGGAAGAGCCGAGCAAAGCCGGTGCGCCGGGAGCCTGT
>CALDZQ010000088.1 GCA_937944035.1 uncultured Neomegalonema sp.
CGGGACCAGTTGCGGCGGATGACGAGTTTGTTGGCTTTGACACTGGCAAGGTTGTTTTGGCCCGCCAGCCATTTCGCCAGACCCGCCGGATTGGCGAAGGTGTCTTTGCGGAACTGGATGGTTGCGCCTTTCGGGCCGCCGTCGAGTTTGGCGATGCCTGCGCGGCGGCACATGGATTTGACGCGCATGATGCTGAGCAGGCTTTCGACCTCGGCGGGCGGCTTGCCGAAGCGGTCGTGCAATTCTGCCGCGAAGCCCTCAAGCTCTTGCCGCGTATCCAGTGAAGAGAGGCGGCGGTAGAGGCCGAGGCGCACGTCGAGGTCGCTGATATAGCTTTCGGGCAGCAGGACCGGGACGCCGAGGTTGATCTGCGGGGACCAGCCGCCGTCATCATCAGGCGCGTCGATCTCGCCCGCGCGCATCTTGGCCAACGCCTCTTCGAGCATATCCTGATAGAGTTCAAACCCGACCTCTTTTATCTGGCCCGATTGCTCCTCGCCGAGCAGGTTGCCCGCGCCGCGAATGTCGAGGTCGTGGCTGGCGAGGTTAAAGCCCGCGCCCAGCGTGTCGAGCGACGCCAGCACCTTGAGGCGTTTTTCGGCGGCTGGCGTCAGCGGCTTGCGCGGCTTTGTGGTCATGTAGGCATAGGCGCGGGTTTTGGAGCGCCCTACCCGCCCGCGAATCTGGTAAAGCTGCGCCAGCCCGAACATATCGGCGCGGTGGACGATCAGGGTGTTTGCGGTCGGGATGTCGAGGCCGCTTTCGACGATGGTGGTGGCGAGGA
The DNA here is from genome assembly GCA_937944035.1 of uncultured Neomegalonema sp. GTDB lineage: Bacteria > Pseudomonadota > Alphaproteobacteria > Rhodobacterales > Rhodobacteraceae > JAHDDY01. The sequence continues at coordinate 785 of CALDZQ010000088.1, forward strand.
GAATGTCGAATTGGCCGTCATAGAAAGCGTTCATCACATCATCAAGGCCACCGGGGGCCATCTGGCCGTGTGCGGTGGCGAATTTCAGCTCAGGCAGTTGGGTGCGCAGGAACTCCTCAATGTCAGGCAGGTCCGAAATACGGGGGACGACGTAAAAACTCTGCCCGCCCCGGTATTTCTCGCGCAGCAATGCCTCGCGGATGGTAACGGCATCGAAGGGGGCGACGTAGGTGCGGATTGTCAGGCGGTCCACGGGCGGGGTTGCGATCACACTCATCTCGCGCACACCGGTCATGGCGAGTTGCAAGGTGCGGGGGATCGGGGTCGCGGTCATGGTGAGGACGTGAACGTCGGATTTCAGCGCTTTCAGTGATTCTTTATGGCGGACGCCGAAATGCTGTTCCTCATCGACGATCAGCAGGCCAAGTTGTTTGAATTTTATCGATTTTGCCAGCAGCGCGTGCGTGCCGATGACGATGTCGACGGAGCCGTCGGTCAGTCCCTCGCGGGTGGCGTTGGCTTCTTTGGTCGTGACGAAGCGCGACAGCTGGCGGACATTGACGGGCAGGCCGCGAAAGCGTTCGGCGAAGTTTTTGGCGTGCTGACGGGCGAGCAAGGTGGTCGGGGCAATGACAGCGACTTGCAGCCCCTCCATTGCGGTCGCGAAGGCGGCGCGGATGGCGACTTCGGTTTTGCCGAAGCCCACATCACCGACAACGAGGCGATCCATCGGACGGCCGGAGCCGATGTCCTCGATCACATCCTCGATGGCGGACATTTGGTCTTCGGTTTCGGTATAGGGAAAGCGGGCGCAGAATTCTTCCCATGCGCCTTGCGGCGGGATGATGACGGCGGATTTGCGCAGATGGCGTTCGGCGGCAACGCGGATCAGGCGCTCGGCCATATCCTTGATGCGGTTTTTCATCCGCGCTTTGCGGGCCTGCCATGCGCCGCCGCCCAGACGGTCAAGCTGTGCGGTCTCGCTGTCGCCATAGCGGGACAGCAGCTCGATGTTCTCTACGGGCAGATAAAGACGCGCGCTGTCGGCGTATTCGATGGCGAGGCAGTCATGGGGCGCGCCCAGCGCTTCGATGGTCTGCAAGCCCTGATAGCGGCCAAGGCCGTGCTCGACATGAACGACGAGATCGCCCGTCGATAGCGTGGACGCCTCGGTGACGAAATTCTCGGCTTTTTTGCGTTTGCGGGTCTGGCGGACAAGGCGGTCGCCGAGGATGTCTTGCTCGGCAATGACGGCGAGGTTGCCCGTCTCGAACCCCTCCTCCAATCGCCAGACAATGAGGGCGGCGGTTTCGGGGGGGAGTTTGGCGATTTCTGACCAGCGGGCGACGGTGGCGGTGTCCCCAAGACCGTGATCTTTGAGCAGGGTTCCCATGCGGTCGCGGGAACCGTCGGAATAGGACGCGATGATGATGCGTTTTTTATCGGCGGCACGGGCTTTTATGTGCTTCACCACCGCGTCAAAGAGGTTCAGCCCCTCGGTCTGGCGCTCGGCCGCAAAGCTGCGGCCCATCTTGCCGCCCGCGTCTATCGTGCCGGGGCCGCTGCCTGTGGGAATGGCTGAGAAGGCGCGGACGGGGCGGCCGACGAGGGCTTCGGCCCATCCCTGATCGTCAAGGTAAAGCAGTTCGGGTTTGGCGGGTTTGTAGACCGGTGCGCCCATCGCGCGATCGCCGCGCGCGGCGTTTCGGGTCTCGAAGTGATCCTGTATCGCGTCCCAGCGCGCGGCGCGTGTGAGTTCGATATTGCCATCCAGGCTGACCGGGACATCGGGCAGATAGTCGAACAGGGTGTCGAGGCTGTCATGGAACAGCGGCAGCCAATGCTCCATCCCCTGATGGCGCCCCCCGCGTGAGACGGCCTCATACAATGCGTCATCGGTTCCGGCAGCGCCGAACATGTCGCGGTAATTGCGGCGGAAACGCTCGATTGCGTCGGGGTCGAGCGGGGTCTCGGAGACGGGGGCCAATGCGAGGCGGTCGACGCGGTCTGCGGAAAGCTGGGTTGCGGGGTCGAAGCGTTTGATTGATTCCAGAACATCGCCGAAGAAATCAAGGCGCAGCGGTTTTGCGCGTCCGGGCGGGAAAATGTCGATAATACCACCGCGCACCGCGAAATCGCCCGGCTCGACCACGGTGGAGGAGCGGGTATAGCCGTTGCGGGACAGATATTGCATCAGGTCTTCAGGAACGATTCGCGTTCCCGCTTTTGCGGTAAAGCTGGCGTTGCGGATCACCTCGCGGGGGGGGATTCGCTGGGTCGCGGCGTTGACGGATGTCAAAATGACCGACGGGCGTGTCCATTTACGGGACAGCGCGGCCAGCGTCGCGAGTCGGGTGGCGCAGATTTCGGTGTTTGGCGACACGCGGTCATACGGCAGGCAATCCCACGCGGGAAAGCGCAGGATAGGCACATCTGACGCAAATATCCGCAGCGCATCAACCATAGCGGCCATACGCGCATCATCATTGGCGACGTGAATAACCGGGCCATCAGCGCGTTTGACCAACGCCGCCAGCAAGGATGCGTCAAAGCCTTCGGGAGCGCCGCCAACGCGGACAAGTCCCGGCTCTAAAGCCGCGACTTCGGTGGTGTTTCGTTCTTTCATGGCTGGCGAGGTATCGCGCTAACGATGATCTGGCAAGCAACGTGCAACATCACCCGCAAATTAACCAGATCATGACCAGTTATCCGTACTCTATCGCAACATGAAGATCGGCGGACGCAGAAGTGCTGTCACTATAGGGAAGCCAAATGGGCGAACTTAAATTCCAGCTACAACACTATATCGCAGAGCTGTGGAAACGGCGCTGGAGCATCTTGCTCGTGTCGTGGATCGTCGGAGCAATAGGCGGCATTTTCGCGATGACAGCGAAGGATGTCTACACCTCAAAAGCCACGGTTTTCGTGGATACCGGCTCGCTGATGCGTAAGCTGGTCGGGCGTGAATTGCAGGTCTCCGACCCCGGCGCACAGATCGATAACGTGCGCAAATCGATGTATGCCAGACCCAACATCGAAGAGGTGATCCGCCGTACCGATTTGGACCTGACGCTAAACGACAAACGCGACTGGGAAGCGTTGGTCGAATCGCTCAGCACGAAAATGGAGCTGAAGCGTCAGGGGCGTGATTTCTACAACATCGAATTCAGTTCCGCAGATCCGGAAAAGTCCCGCGATGTGGTTCAGGCGCTTCTTGATCTGTTTCTTGAAGAAGGTCTGATCCGGTCCGGTGTGGACAGCTCTGACAGCGAATCAACGCGGCAGTATATCGAAGCCCAGCTTAAAACGGCGGCCGACAAGTTGGCGGCTGTCGAAGACCGGATGGCCGCGCACGAGCGTCAGTATCGTGACGAGTTGGCCGGTGCGCCCGCTGTGGCCAGCGAAAAACGCGGCGCTGAAAACGAATTGTCGCGCTTGGAATCAGACAAGCTGCTGTTCCAACAAGAGATTGCAAACCTGCGCTCGCGCCTGGCAACAACGCCGCCGCAAGTGCTGGACCGCTATATTACTAAGCCGCAGGCACAGCGGGCCTATGTACCGCCGCCAAGCAGCCAGAAAGTGCCTGTACCGACAGGGCCGACACCGGAAGAACAGCGCTATCAAGCCTTTGCCGCGCAAGCCGGAGCCGTTGAGGGTGAGATTCAGCAATTACTGCAACGCCTGACCCCGCAACACCCCGATGTGGCGGCAGCGCAAGCGCGGGCGGCGAATGTGCGCGCCCAAGCGGCACAGTTGCAGGCAGCGGCACAGCAAGCGAATGCGCAGCTACAGCAACGCATCCAGCAAGCGCTGCAAATCAATGCCGCTATCGATCAGGAATACCGGAACTGGCAAATTCAAAGCAACGCGCCTGTAGCGGTGTCCGAGCCGGAAGCCCTGTACAAACCGAACCCGGCGATCCCTGAGTTGCAATCGCAACTGGGTCAGCGCCAGAGCCGGTTAACGGTGACGGAACAGCAGATCAATGTGACGCGGCGCAAGATGGCCGAATTGCAATCGACCCTGACGCGTCAGCCGGAAATTATTCAGGTCTATAACCGGATGCGGGGTGATCGTGAGAAATTGGCCGCCGAGGTGGAGAGCCTGCGCGAAAAGCAAGAGACGCTGATTACCATCGGTGATCCGAACCGGCTTAATCTGGTCGAGTTCCGCGTGATTGAACCGCCGCAGATGGCGGTTACTCCGGCCGGGCCGAACCGGTTGCTGTTGTTCATCGGTGCGGCATTGGCCGCACTGGGGGCGGGTTTGGGCCTTGCATTCCTGCGCATCCAGTTATCGGACAACATGCCGACGATTGCCCATCTGAAAAACGCCTTCGATCTGCCTGTGCTGGGTGGCATCTCGACAATCGGTACGGCGGGACAGACAACTCGCAATGTGGTCGGGACAACCGCCTATCTGACGGCGGTGGCGGCCTCGGTGACGCTGTTCTCGTATGTCGCCTATCGCTATCACTTCCAGCTGTGGCGACCCAATGTCGAGGGGCTGATCGAAGCCACGGGCAAAACCCTTAGTTCGCTAATCTAGAACAGATTGCCCGTGCCTGAAAGCATGGGTGAGCGGAGAGAATTTTTATGAGCCTTATCGACCGCGTTACGAATAAACAAAAAGCCGGAACCGCTTCCGGGTCGAAGCGGCTTGCGCCCACGCCTGTCCGACGGGATTCTATACTCGACGATATAGATGCGTGGGAGGCGGATACTAAAGGCCGGAAAAATGGGGGGATGGCGCAGTCGGCGTCAGCTCAGGACGTTTCGGCCATGATGGAGCGGTTTGTCCCACAGGATAGGCCGAACGCGGTGCTGTCCAAGGCCACTAAAAAGCAACGCCAAGCGGAAGCGCGGGCGGCGGCAGAGGCCGCAGCGGCGGCAGAAGCGGAAGCGGCGGCAGAAGCAGAAGCGGCCAAAGCGCATGAGGCGGGGTTTGAGTTTAATGCGGGAGCGGAGGCTGAAACCGCCCCCGTGGAGCCAAGCGTCGATCAGACGGCGGAAGCCGTGTTCGAAGCGGAGGTCGAATCCCCACCCGTTGTGGAGACGCGAAACGAAGAACCCGGCCGCAAGAGCCGCGAATTCGCCTTCGATCACGAGCGCCTGCGCAAATTCGGCTTTATCACACCCAAAGAACGCCGCTCTCGTATCTCCGAGGAATTCCGGCTGGTCAAACGCCGCCTGATGCAGCGCATGTCGTTGTCGGCGAAGGATAAAGCGGACAAAAAGAATGGCGACCGCCAGCATGTTATCGTCGTCACCAGCGCGCGGCCCAGTGAGGGCAAAAGCTTTGTGGCGATGAATCTGGCCCTGTCGATCATCTTTGACGAGGGACTGAACGTGCTGCTGGTCGATGGTGACGTGGCGCGGCCCAGCATGTCGAAAATTCTGGGCCTGCGGAACGATCTGCCCGGATTGACCGACCTGTTGCTGGATGAAGTGTCGGAACTGCCGAATGTCCTGTTACGGGAACACGAACACCCACTGTCCTATCTTGCGGCAGGTGCGATGGTGGCATCGGCAACAGATTTGTTCGGCGGCGATGCAATGCATACGCTGGTGACAGATATGGCTGAGCGTTATTCGGACCGGATCATCATCTTCGATGCCCCGCCGTTGCTGGCCAGTACGGAGCCTGTGGCCCTCGCGGAACACGCGGGACAAGTGGTCATGGTGGTGGATGCGGAAAGAACTTCGCGAAGTGCGGTCGATTCGGCATTAGATTTGCTTGAAACAGACCAGAACGTAAACCTGGTGCTGAACAAGACAACTGTCAGAAATCGCACCGAGCAATTCGGAAGCTATTATGAAGCATACAATCAAGTTGCGCCGTAAGGCCCCCCGTTTCTCTGCGAAGCATAAGATGCTCGCCGCAGGGAGTGCGCTCGCGATTGCGGCGGTATCAACTGCGCTGGTCGCACAGACCGCAGGGGAGCGTGTTTATTCCGGTGGTTATGCCACGAGCGGTATTCCCATCACCGATGACGCCTATGGCGCGGTGAACGGCAGTAGCGTCATCGCACCGACCCAAGTCGGGGCCGCACAAGGGCAAGCCGCCCGCAGCACAGTACCGGGTGATACGACCACCCTGCGTCGCGGCCGCTGGACCACGTCGATCACGCCTTATGTTGAAGGCACGGCGACGTACTCGGATAACATCAACCTTGATCGAGCCGGTCAGGAAGAAGACGAACTGGTCCTGAGCGCAACGGCCGGGGTCAATGTCGGCGTCCAGAGCGAGCGGTTGAGCGGTAGCCTCAACTACGCGGCCAGCTATGACCATTATCTGAATGACACAAACAGCGACGGCGTGCGCCACAACCTGAATACGGGCTGGTCGGCGGCGATTGTGCCGAACCTGCTGTATCTTGATGCGGGCGCCGGGATTTCGGAAGTTTATATCGACTCCGATGACCGTTTCTCCGGCAACCCTGTTGCGGGCCGCGATGATCGCACACGCGCATTCTACGGCAGCATCAGCCCGTCGATCCGCAAAAACCTGGGCGGTTGGGCGAATGCTGAATTGCGCTATGGTCTGAGCGGCGAAGGCTTTGATGATGACGCGCTGGACGGCAGCTATACGCACACCTACCGCGCATCGCTGACCTCGGACCCGAACCGGTTCCGCAAGTTCGGTTGGGCCGCCGCCACGGAATACGAGGATTACCGTCCCGACTCAGGCGCTGAGGATCTTCAGCGGTGGAGTTCGAGCGTGAGTGTCGATGTTCCGGTTTCACGCACCCTCGCCCTGACAGCGGCTGTCGGGTATGACCAATTCTCCGATGACGTGTCCTCCGGCGATGATCTGGATGGCGCTTACGGTAATGTCGGTGTCCGGTATCAGCCGAATGACCGCCTGAACGGTCAGGCCTATGTCGGGTATCGCTATGGCGGTGTCGATTATGGTGTTGCCGCCAACTATGCGCTGCGCCGCAATCTGGTCGCGTCGGTCACGGCTAACCGTGCGGTGGAGTTTTCAAACTTTGACCGTGAGGGCCTTGAACTGGCAGCCGCGCAAGCGGGCCTTGTGATCCCGAATCAGACCTTTGCCCTGCTGGATGAAGACGGTGTGGTTGACAGCATTACCGGCTCGCTGTCCGGGTCGGTCGGCAAGACGGGCTATAACCTGAATGCGAGCGCCCTGCGGCGCGATCTGACGCAGGATGAGACGGTGATTTCGGCTAATCTGGGCCTGACCCGCCAGCTGACTCCGCGCATCTCAGGCGAGCTTGGCGCCGGGTACAGCCGCTTTGATGTTGACGGCAGTGATGTCGATAATTTCGATGTTTTGGCCCTCGGAGCCGGAGTTTCTTACCAGCTTACCGAAATTGTCAATGTTTTCGGGCGATACACTTACACGGAGCGGTTCGCGGATGATTCGGCGGACGAGTTCAAAGAGAACGCCGGCGTCGTCGGTGTAACGGCAAGTTTCTAAACGCGCAGCCACGATACGCTGCGACCGAAGGGTGACGAGATGTACGAAGAATTCTACGGTCTTTCCGCCAATCCTTTCCGCCTGACCCCGGACAGTAAATTCTTTTACGGTTCGGAAGGTCACCGGAAGGCGATGTCATACCTCAAGTATGGCCTCTACCAGGGCGAAGGCTTCATCGTCATCACCGGCGGCGTCGGCACGGGTAAATCGACGCTGGTGGGGCAATTATTCTCTGAACTGGACGGCAACGACATCGTCGCCGCCCAGATCGGAAACACTCAGGTTGATGCGGATGATTGTATCCGCCTGATCTGTAACGCTTTCGAGCTGGATATTGAAAGCCGCGACAAGGCCGATCTGATTTCGGCCTTTGAAGAGTTTCTCGTCGAGCAAAACCAAATGGGCAAACGCGTCCTGCTGGTGGTCGACGAAGCGCAGAACATGCCTCTGCGGGCGATTGAAGAATTGCGGATGCTGTCGAACTTCAATGTCGGCGGTCAGCCGCTGTTCCAGAGCTTCCTTCTGGGTCAGCCGCAGTTCCTGCAGACCATTGCGCACAAAGATCTGGCGCAGTTGCAGCAACGGATCATCGCCTCCTACAAGCTGGCATCGATGTCGGCGCAGGAGACGGAAGAATACATCACCCACCGCCTGAGCGCGGTTGGCTGGACCGGAACGCCGGGCTTTACGCCGGAAGCTTTCTCCAAAGTCTTCGAGCAGACCCAAGGCGTGCCGCGCCTGATTAACAACCTCGCAAACCGCATCATGCTGTTCGCGGCGCTTGAAGAAGCGGATATGGTTGATGGCGGCATGGT
>CALDZQ010000089.1 GCA_937944035.1 uncultured Neomegalonema sp.
ACAAACATCCCCGACGCCGCCCGCGATGTGCTGGGCCTGATCCGCGCACAGCGGGGCGCAGATGCTTGATAAACACGGCAAGCCCGTTCCATTGACCAAACGGCTGGATATTCCGCCGCTGTGGCTGGCGGGAACCCTTATCGCTCAATCACTTATCGCGTGGGCGTTCCCCGTTTTCGCACTACCGTCAGGTGCGAGTGCGTTGGGATTGCCGCTTATCGTGGTGGGTTTCGCGCTCATAATCTGGAGTGCGGTGCATTTCAAACGCGCGCAGACCCCGATCCACCCCCGCCGCAAGCCCACATCGCTCATCACAAGCGGCCCGTTCGCCTTCTCGCGCAATCCGATTTACCTCGGTATGGCATTGATCGCATTAGGGTTTGCCCTCCGCCTCGGCGCATACACGCCGCTGCTTCTGGTTCCCGCATTCATGCTGATAATCCAAAAGCGTTTCATTGACGGCGAAGAATTGCACATCGCCAAATCAATGGGCGCTGAATGGGCCGGCTACACGGCGAAGACGCGGCGCTGGCTCTGACCCGTTCAAGCCGCGCCGATCAATATCCCCACGCCCAAGACCAGCAAGCCGCCGACCACCACTTGCATTGCCGCGCGCAGGAACGGCGTCTCCATATATTTGTTCTGAATCCATGCAATCGCCCAAAGCTCAACAAAAACAACGGCGAAGGCGATGATTGTCGCGGTCCAAAAATCGGTGATGAGGTAGGGCAACGCGTGGCCCAACCCGCCAACCGTTGTCATAATTCCCGACGCAAAGCCGCGCTTTATCGGGCTTCCGCGCCCTGAGATCACCCCGTCATCGCTTGCCGCTTCGGTGAAGCCCATCGAAATCCCCGCCCCCAGCGACGCCGCCAGCCCGACCAGAAACGTGGTCCAGGTATCCTGCGTCGCAAAGGCGGTGGCGAAGATCGGCGCGAGGGTCGAGACGGACCCGTCCATCAGGCCCGCCAGCCCCGGCTGCACCCAGGTCAGTACAAACTTACGGTGACTCTCGGCAGCCTCATTCTCCTTAACATCCTCAGATATATGCGTTTTTTCCAACGCCAGCGCATGATTGCGATGTCCGCTTTCCGCGAGTGCGAGATCGCCCAGCAATTTGCGCGTTGCCGGATCAGAGCTGTTCTGCGCGGCGCGGATGTAGAAATCATGCGCATCGCTTTCCATGCGCGCGGCTTCCTCGCGTATCCGCTCAATACCCAGATTTTCCACCAACCATACAGGGCGTCGGGCATAGAATCCGGCGACATGTTCCCGGCGGATCAATGGTATTACCCCGCCGAACCGTGCCTCGAACAAGTCAATCAGACGGCGGCGGTGCTGATTTTCTTCCGCCGCCATCTCGTTAAATATCTGCGCCGATGCCGGATACTCTAAACCCAGCATCTGCGCATAGCTCGCATAGATACGCGCATCATCCTCTTCAGCTGAAATCGCAAGCGCAAGTATCTCTTTCTCATCAAGATCAGAAAAGCGGCGGCGATTCCAGAATCCGGGGATCATGGTACTATCCTATGACGATTTATGTCTTTCGATGGCCTCAGTAATCAGACGCTGCGCGTCATCCGCACCTTTCCATCCGAGAATTTTTACCCACTTCTCGCTTTCGAGATCTTTGTAATGGGCAAAGAAGTGCTCGATCTGTTTGATGGTGATGTCGGGTAAGTCTTTGTAATCATTCACATCGCTATAGCGACGCGTCAGCTTATGCGTTGGCAGTGCGATGATTTTCTCGTCGCCACCGGCCTCGTCTTCCATCATCAGAACGCCAATAGGACGACAATTCATCACCGCTCCGGGCACAATCGGGCGCTGGTTCGGTATCAATACATCAATCGGATCGCCATCATCCGACAAAGTATGTGGCACGAAGCCGTAATTTCCGGGATACCGCATCGGAGTGTATAAAAAACGGTCCACAAACAATGCGCCGGAGGTTTTGTCGATCTCATATTTGATCGGCTCACCGCCAACGGGAACCTCAATGATGACGTTGACATCTTCGGGCGGGTTGTTCCCGACGGTAATTGCATCAATATTCAATGTCGTCTCCGAATGTTTTGTTGCGGTGCAACGTAAATACCGCGCCCTATGTGGCGCTGACCAGTGCTTTTTTCGATTTTTTCCGTTTGTTTCGACGAATCCACGGCCGGGCGTGCGTTTGCCTGTGGCTCTGCGCACGGCCCGTTCGACAGTATTGCCGATTCAATATACAGGCAATTTTTATCGCCGCTGAGATTCACGCGACGCTCACGGGCGTCACAGCGCCGAATTAACGCTTTAAAAACCAACAATTTCTATGCAAACGCAGTAAAGTAATCCCCGTGGCATCGTTTCGGAGAGTTTTTTCACCACTCATTGATTTTTGACGATGTAAATTTGATCGTCGGTATTTAGTCAGAACCCGCTGTATTAGGCGCTTTGCTTGCAGATGTATAAAATTCGCGATTAAATTTGCCTAGTTACAGAATTCGTTCACCATTTTAGACAGGGTTCTTTTTACCACTGACGGGCATTGTGTTCCTCAAGGCCGGGGGGCCATGTGCAACGTTTGGGGGACTTCACCATGACACGCTCTTTGATTACGTCGATGCTTTCCGTCGCAATGACAGCAGTATTGTCGACATCGGCGATGGCGTCAGACCTCGCAAACATCCGCGCCTCAGCTTGCGGAACAGACCCCGCAAAGGCCAGCCGTGTCGGAATGCCCACCGGTGCGTTGTTCGTCCGGGGCAAGAATTTCGAGCACGCCACCCAGGTTGATGAAGACTTCCCGGCGATGGTCAAACTCAAGATGATCTATCAGCATGACGGCTATGCCGAGATCGAGCATTGCGGCGGTACGGTTATTGACAGCCGCCACGTCGTCACCGCCGCGCATTGCGTAAAGCCAAAAGACGGCGCGCAATGGGACCGCATTGAAATCGTCACGGGCGATGCCAGCCTTGAAAGCGAGAAAGTCATCCGCCGCACATCGCACACGGCAATCTGCCATGCGGGCGCCGACAGCTTCCTCGCCAACGACATCGCCATCATCAAGCTGCAAGAGCCGCTGCCGAAAGAGATCGTCCCTGCCAAGATCGATGATTATCGCCGGCCCACCGTCAGCCCCGGCGGCATCGCGATTGCGGCCGGTTGGCCTGTAACCGGCGACCGCGCGGGCGAGACATATCTCAAGAAAGTTCCGCTCTCGGTGTCAGATGTTGAATGGCCCGGCTTCATCACCGTGACCAGCCCGTTCGGCCGTATGGAAGGCGTTTGCCAGGGCGAGTCCGGCGGGCCTCTCCTGACCACGACCAACGGCCATCGCAGCATCGCGGGTGTCCTGTCGGGCATTCAGCAGGGCACAAACAACGCCAGCGGCGAGCCGTGCATGATGGCGGGTTACGACATGTACTACACGCCGATTGCCGCCTATCGCGACTGGATCGAAAATGTGGTTCAGCTCTGCAGCAGCAACCCGGACGAATGTCGCGGTAAGAGCGAGTCGAGCTTCTTCATGTCTAACGCGCCTTCCTTCCAAACCCTTGGCCGCCTCGCATCGGTCGGCAGATTCGGACAGTAAGGCTTACACTCTAAAAACAAAGGCATAGGGCGCTCAGGACGATCAGTGATCGTGAGCACGCTCAACGAATCCATCGGGGGACGATGGGGACAGGACGGCGGCGCATTCCAGAAAGGAAGCGCCGCCGTTTTTTGTATTGTCAATCGAATGCAGGGGAAGCGCGATTGACGCTACAGATTTATGCGAAGATGAAGTCGTCGGCGGTCAGATCGGCAAGATCAACGTCCAGCAAGCGCAGGACATTGCCGTTGCCGAAGTCAAACGACGCTCCGCCGCCAACTGTCGAGCCGAGCGCGCCCAGATCGGCAAAGCTTTCAACCCCGGCGACGCTGACCGAGATAACGTCTTCGCCGCTTGTGAAGTCGGTAATGCGGTCGATTTGGCTGCCGCTGCGGAAGACGAACACATCTTCACCGGCCCCGCCTGTGACCAGATCGTTGCCACCACCACCGGAGAGGCGGTCGTTCCCGGCCCCGCCGTCCAGCACATCGCCGCCGCCATCGCCGGACAGGATGTCATTACCCGTGTCACCGTTCAGTTCATCGACACCCAAACCGCCTGACAGCGAATCATTATCATTACCGCCATTGAGCACGTCATTCGCCGAGCCGCCCAGCAGCACATCGTCCCCGTCATCGCCGAACAGCACATCGCTGCCCGTGCCGCCGGAGATAATGTCGGCGCCATTGCCGCCCGCGATCAGATCGCTGCCGGCCGCACCGGAAATCTCATCCCACCCGTCACCGCCGAAGGCTGCGTCATCGCCCCGTGCGAGATTGACAATATCGTCAGTCGCATCACCGAATTCCACATCAGACCCGCTCGTGCCTGTTGTGCGCGTCACCGCGTTGATGTGGATCGTGGCAATCTGTGCTCCGGGAAGGGTGAAATCGGCGGCTGCGGGATCGATAAGCTCTCCGAACGCATTTGTGCCGCCCAGAATGTTCTGATCCCCTTCACCGACCGGGTTTCCGGCGGACCCGTTAAAGCCCTCATGCAGGCGAACGACGCCGTTTTCGTCGACACCTGTATTCGGCGCGGTCTGGTTCAGGAACGCGGCGTCCAGTTCGGTGTTAACTTCCGTGCCCGCGTCATAGACATTGCCGCCGTCGAGGCTGATGGCCTGCGCGCCGAGAAAATTGCCGCTGGCGTCGAACAGCGTGATTCCCTCGTCTGTTCCGATAAACGCATCATTCGAGGGCAGGATCATCGAGGCAAAGCTGACCGTTGTGTTCAGCGTTCCGTCAACATCAAGCGTGGCGCTGGCCAGTTCGCGTGTGCCGATCGGCCCCCGGTCCCCAAAGACCGCCGCCCCTTGGCTGCCCGGTGATGCGGCTAGGCGCTCACCCGCGAGAACGCTGAAATCCCCGTCCTCCGCCAGCGCTTCCAGCCCGGCGGAAGCGGCACTGCCCGCGTCAAACAGATCAAAACTGCCGTCATGGAAGCCGAAATAAGTCGGGGTCAGCACAGTGCCGCCGGTGTCGGATGTGTTCAATACGCTTACGCGGAGTTCGGTCATTGGATATTCCCTCTGGTCTGGATTGTGGCCGGTCTGGATTGTGGCTGTATTCGGATGAGCAATTTTTGCCGTCTCACGTTCGCCGGAAGAGGGGGGCGGGGTCGAACAACATGTTTTCACAAGCATCGCTGCCGGCCGTGATCCACAGCCTTGATGCTCATGCCATAGCGGAGATATTTTCGCCGCAGCCGCTTGTTCCGTCTGTCGTAAATGCCGGATAAGTGTCTGTAATAATTATTGGAATGAAAATATTTCACCTGATCCCGAAAACGTTCGGCGTGGTGAGCGAATAAATTCGACATCCGGTGCGGGCGGGATTTTGCTACCCTAAATCCCGCGCATCTGCCGCCTGTGGCCGCGCGCGTGACTCAAATACACACGGCAGTGCGTGACAATTCCGGCCGCATACGTTACGGTGATGCCATGATGACCGAGCAAGAAATCTACGCCGCCCTCCGCAGCATCCAAAAGCAAATCGAAGCGATTCGATTGGCGATGGAGGAGGTCCGCCGTGAGTTCAACATCGCGCCACAGGAAACCTATCCTGTGCTTGCGTGGTCGTCGGATGCCCCCTCCGCGCGCGACATTCATTAATTTTTCGTAAATCGCTCTCTTAATGCTGCCGCGCGCCTTGACGCGCGCGCAATCTCCTCATACATCCCGTTCCATGAGCGCTAGCACTCATCTCTGGTGAGTGCCAACATTGCTGAAAACCAGTGATGTGGCATCCGGGGGGACTTGGGCGCTCAGCATGTTTGAAACGACATATCGCAAATTAAGGAGCGACATGATGGATTTTCGTCCACTTCACGACCGTGTACTGGTTCGCCGCGTTGAAAGCGAAGAGAAGACTTCCGGCGGCCTGATTATCCCTGAAACGGCAAAAGAAAAGCCGCAAGAGGGTGAAGTCGTATCTGTTGGCGAAGGCACACGCGACGACAGCGGCAACCGCGTTGCTCTCGACGTGAAAGCCGGCGACCGTATCCTGTTCGGCAAATGGTCCGGCACAGAAGTCAAACTTGACGGCCAAGAGCTGCTCATCATGAAAGAAAGCGACATCATGGGTGTCCTTTCCTGATCTGCACCGCCTCAAATCCCCGATATTCTATGACAGGAGCGTCCTTCAATGGCTGCTAAAGAAGTAAAGTTTGAATCCGATGCCCGCGAGAAAATGCTCAAAGGCGTCAACACGCTTGCCAACGCGGTAAAAGTGACCCTCGGTCCTAAAGGCCGTAACGTGATCCTCGACAAATCCTTCGGCGCACCACGCATCACCAAAGACGGTGTTTCGGTTGCCAAAGAGATCGAGCTTGCGGACAAGTTTGAAAACATGGGCGCACAGATGGTGCGTGAAGTTGCGTCGAAAACCAACGACGAGGCCGGTGACGGCACGACAACCGCGACGGTTCTGGCTCAGGCCATCGTCAAAGAAGGCTTCAAGGCTGTTGCAGCCGGCATGAACCCGATGGACCTCAAGCGTGGTGTTGATGCTGCGGTTGTGAAAATCGTCGAGCAGATCAAAACGATGTCCCGTCCGGTCGCTGACTCCGCAGAAGTTGCCAAAGTCGGCACGATCTCGGCCAACGGCGAAGCCATCATCGGTGAGAAAATCGCCGAAGCGATGCAGAAAGTCGGCAACGAGGGTGTTATCACCGTCGAAGAATCCAAAACGATGGAATTCGAGCTGGAAACCGTCGAAGGTATGCAGTTCGACCGTGGCTACCTCTCGCCATACTTCGTCACGAACCCCGACAAAATGCTCGCTGAACTCGAAGATTGCTACGTTCTCCTGCACGAGAAAAAGCTGTCCTCGCTCCAGTCGATGGTTCCAATGCTTGAGGCTGTTATCCAGTCCAGCAAGCCTCTCCTCATCATCGCAGAAGATGTTGAAGGCGAAGCCCTCGCAACCCTCGTGGTCAACAAGCTGCGCGGCGGCCTGAAAATCGCGGCTGTCAAAGCTCCCGGCTTTGGCGACCGTCGTAAAGCCATGCTTCAGGACATCGCGGTTCTGACCGGTGGTCAGGTCATCTCCGAAGATCTTGGCATGAAGCTCGAAAACGTCACGCTCGACATGCTCGGCACGGCCAAGAAAATCCGCATCGGTAAAGACGACACCACCATCGTTGACGGGGCCGGCGACAGCGCTGAAATCCAGGCGCGTGTTTCGCAGATCAAACAGCAGATCGAAGAAACCACGTCCGACTACGACAAAGAAAAACTGCAAGAGCGTCTCGCGAAACTCGCTGGCGGTGTTGCTGTGATCCGCGTTGGTGGTTCGAGCGAAGTCGAAGTGAAAGAGCGTAAAGACCGTGTTGACGATGCGCTCAACGCAACCCGCGCTGCTGTGCAGGAAGGCGTTGTTCCAGGGGGCGGCGTTGCTCTGCTTCACGCTTCCAAAGCACTCGAAGGCATGAAAGGCGCAAACGCCGATCAGGATCGCGGTATCGACATCATCCGTCTGGCACTTCAGGCGCCTGTTCGTCAGATCTCGCAGAACGCGGGCGTTGACGGTTCTGTTGTGGTCGGCAAGATCATGGAGAACGCGGACACGAACTTCGGTTTTGACGCTCAGGACGAGAAGTACGGCAACCTGATGGAAATGGGCATCATCGATCCCGTTAAAGTCTGCCGTCATGCACTCCAGGATGCGGCCTCGGTTGCTTCGCTCCTCATCACGACCGAAGCAATGGTCGCTGAGAAGCCAGAGCCTAAAGGCGCTGGTGGCGGCGGCGGAATGCC
>CALDZQ010000090.1 GCA_937944035.1 uncultured Neomegalonema sp.
CCTGATCGTGACGGTATGCGTCGGCGCTTTGACCAGCGCGACCGGGCCAGATTGGCGCTTATACTGCGTGGTAAGCGATTCGGGTTCAGCCTCGCAGAAATCGGCGAGTTGCTTGACCTTTATAACGCTGACGGCACGCAGGTGACGCAACTGACCCGTACTCTGGAGGTCGCGCGGCGCAGGCTGGAAGATATGCGTAAGCAGCGTGAAGAACTCGGCACAGCGATCGGCGAACTGGAAACCCAGGTTGCGTTGGTTGGTGACATGCTCTCAAAAAAGCGCGGCGATAACGACTGACCTGCACCCGCAAAAACCTTATGTTTTTTTTGGAGGCCATCATGGCAATTTATAATGCACCCGTTCGTGACGCTCAATTCGTTTTGCATGAAGTGCTGCGCGTCCAGGATCAGAATGACATCGAGGGCTATGCTGATCTCACAGATGATTTGACCACCGCAATCCTTGATGAGGCTGGCAAGATTGCCTCCGAAGTGCTGTTGCCGATCAACGAAACGGGCGACAAAGAAGGCTGCACGCTTGAAAACGGTGTTGTGCGCACGCCGAAGGGCTACAAAGAAGCCTATGACGCCCAGTGCGCGGGCGGCTGGCCGGGCATTGACCTCAACCCCGAATACGGCGGGCAGGGGATGCCTTATATCATCAACGCCGTGACGGGCGAGTTTGCGTCCTCCGCCGCGATGGCGTTCTCAATGTATACGGGCCTGACCCACGGTGCGATCAAGGCGATTGAGGGGTTCGGTTCCGAGGAGCAGAAAAACCTCTACCTGCCCAAAATGATTGCCGGCGCATGGACCGGCACAATGAATCTGACCGAGCCGCATTGCGGTACCGATTTGGGCTTGCTCCGCTCAAAAGCCGAACCGCAAGATGACGGCAGCTACAAAATCTCCGGTCAAAAAATCTTCATTTCCTCCGGCGAGCACGATCTGAGTGAGAATATCGTTCACCTGGTCCTCGCTAAAATTCCGGGCGGACCGGAGGGGGTGAAGGGCATTTCCCTGTTTGTGGTGCCGAAATTCCTGCCGAATGAAGACGGCTCGCTCGGCAACCGCAACACGCTCGCATGTGGCAAGCTTGAAGAGAAAATGGGCATCCACGGCAACTCGACTTGTGTGATGAACTACGACGAGGCGACGGGTTGGCTTGTCGGTGATGAGCACAAAGGGCTGCGCGCCATGTTCCTGATGATGAACGAGGCGCGTTTGCTGGTCGGGATGCAAGGGCTGTCGCAGGCGTCCATCGCTTATCAAAACGCTGTCGAATACGCGAAAGACCGGATGCAGGGCCGCGCGCTGGACGGGGCGAAATTCCCGGATGAGAAGGCCGACCCGCTGATGGTTCACCCTGACATCCGCCGGATGTTGATGGACGCGAAATCCTTCGTCGAAGGGGGTAGGGCATTCTATTACTGGGCATCATCGCTGATCGATGAAGAGAGCAAGCACAGTGACGAGAAAACCCGCGAAGAAGCGGCAATGCTGATCGCGCTGATGACCCCTGTGGTCAAAGGCTTCCTGACCGACAAGGGTTTCGATACCGCCGTCAACATGCAGCAGATTTTCGGCGGTCACGGTTATACCGAAGATTGGTCGCAGAGCCAGTTCGTCCGCGATGCCCGCATCGCGATGATCTATGAGGGCGCGAACGGTGTTCAGGCGCTTGACTTGATCGGTCGCAAGCTGCCTCAAAAGGGTGGGGCCGGAATGCAGACATTCTTCGGTCTGGTCAAAGACTTCTGCAAGGAAAATGACGACGAGGCGATGGCCGAGTTTGTCGACCCGCTGAAGGCTGCTTCTAAGGAGCTTCAGGAGGCGGTGATGTGGTTCATGCAAAACGGCATGAAAGACCCCAACCAGGCGGCGGCGGGTTCAACGGACTTCCTGCACCAGTTCGGCTACACCGCGATTGGTTTCATGTGGGCGAAAAGCGCGAAAGTCGCTCAGCAAGCGCTGGCGGGTAATGCCGATGATCCGGCGTTCTACGAGGCGAAAATCGCAACCGCGCGCTATTACATGCAACGTGTTCTGCCGATGACCGGCACACATCTGACCCGGATCAAGTCCGGCGCGGACAGCATGATGGCGTTGGATGCGGCACAGTTCTAGTCTCGCCGTTTGCCTTTTAATGGCGGGGTGCGGGGGCGAAGCGTCCCACATCCCGCCGCTTTGGCAGTTGCCGGCAGGGGCGGTGGCGTCCGTTGTTGAGAACTCAATATATGATGCGCGTCGCAACCGGGTGAAATCGTATCTGAGGGCCAACGAGGTCAGCGTGCTGCATGAGGTTGTAAGCGGCGGTGGTCCGCATCTCGACGCTGTAATGGATCTTGCCGATGTCGGGCTTGAGCGACGAAAGGCTTTGATTGATGATTTGGGCGGTAATCCGGGCATCTATCTGGACGCGGAAAATAATGGCCGTTTGAATATTGAAGCGGTGACGGTGGCGGTTATGGTGTACGGAAATTAAAGCCAGTCACGTCGTATCGGGAGAAATCTGATGTCAGACTACAAACTCCATTGCTTTGCCCAATCGGGCCATTCGTACAAGGCGGCACTGATGCTTAATCTGTGCGGTGCGGATTGGGAGCCTATCTGGGTCGATTTCTTCAACGGCGCGGCGCGCACTCCAGAGTTTCAGGTGCTGAACGAGATGGGCGAGTGCCCCGTGCTGGAAGCGCCCATCGGCAATCTGACCCAGTCGGGCGTGATCCTCGATTACGTGGCGGGACAGTTCAATATGTTCCAACCCGCGACGGAGCGCGACCGTCTGGAGGTGCTGCGTTGGGTGATCTGGGAGAACCAGAAGCTGAACGGCATGATGGGGCCGTGGCGCTTCATGCTGCAATTCGCGCCTGAAAAAGCCCGCAATGAAAATGTCACCGCGTTTCTCAAAGGCCGTTCTATGGCGGCATTAGCGGTGCTAGACAAGCATCTTGCCGGACGTGAGTGGATTGTCGGGAATACCGCGACGACCGCCGATGTCGCTTGTTCAGGTTATATCTTTTACCCTGCGGAGGAATATGATTACGGCGATGTGACCTTCCCCAATATCGAGGCTTGGAAAGAACGCGTCAGCGCTTTGACCGGCTGGGTGCATCCCTACGAGTTGATGCCGGGTCATCCGCGCGCAGAGAAGGCCTGATGAACAGGCCGCTGGCATATGCTCAAACAGCTGAGGGGATGATCGGGCGCGTATCTGCGACCGTCGGCGCTTCGGGTTCTTTTGGTGCGTCCGGCGGCACATCTTCCCAGGTCAGGCCGGGGGGGATGGTCTTACTTGTCGTGTGTGAAAAATACTTCTGCGCGGCATCCGAACTCCAGTCCATAACCGTGCCTGCGGGTACTTTGAAAACCTGCATGTCAACTTGCTTTGTCCCGTCAGCGGCAACATTCGTCTCAAATACACGAATGGTTTCAATACCATCCGCGTCCGGCAAAGAGCGGCGCACGGAAGAAATCTTGGCGGTCCCGTCCGGGAAGGCCGTTCGGGTCGAGGTGCGGACGGCGCCATCGACATCGGATCTTTTGACATCGTTGGTCTGCATCACACCGCCGCCAAGGTCTGTTTTTGACGATGACAGCTCTGTCCATGTCAGCTCCGGCGCGGTTTCAGCACCTTGTGAGCCGGTCGATCCGCCCTGTGAGGGAATATTGACCGGAGTGGAGGCATTACTCGAAACAGGCCCGCTGCCACGGGTCATAAAATCCACAAAGCTTTCGCCTCTTGGGATACCGTTCAGAAGCGGGAAGCCCGCAGCCCCGTACAATGCCATTTTACCCTCCACCGGAAATTGTATCAAACTGAAGCACTTTTCCTTCAAAATGTCACGACAAAATATTCACTACTGCAAACATGTGCGTCGTATAATGCTGACAGCACGACGTTATTTGGTTCGATTGAAGTGGGCGTCGGGAATGTGCCTGCACCTTAATGAAACAATGCCAACACGCTACAATACAAGATTTACGGGCGCGGGCGCTTAGAATAAGCGGTGACGCAGCATTAAATGAAACTGTCGCGAGAGTGACGAGGGAGTAACCGATGACCGAAGCCTATATTTTCGATTCTGTCCGCACCCCGCGTGGTAAGGGCAAAAAAGACGGATCACTGCATGAAGTAACCTCGTTGCGCTGTGCCAGTGTTGTGCTTGAGGCGCTGCGCGACCGGAACGACCTCGACACGTCGATGATTGAAGACGTGATCCTCGGCTGCGTGACGCCCGTGGGCGAGCAGGGCGGCGAGATTGCGCGGACGGCGGTGCTGCAAGCGGGCTACGACGAATGCGTCCCCGGTCTGCACATAAACCGCTTTTGCGCTTCCGGCATGGAAGCGGTGAACCTCGCCGCGAACCAGGTCAAAGGCGGCGCTGGCGAATTGTACGTCGCAGGCGGCGTCGAGATGATGAGCCGCGTGCCGATGGGCAGTGACGGCTTTGCCATCGCGGTTGATCCGACCCCGGCAATGAAATCCTACTTCGTCCCGCAAGGTATCTCGGCCGACATAATCGCCACGAAATACGGCTTCAGCCGCGATGATTGCGATGCGTTCGCGGTCGAAAGCCAAAAGCGGGCGGCGGCGGCTTGGGCTGATAACCGGTTCGAGAAATCCATCGTCGCGGTCAAAGACATGAACGGCGTCACGATCCTCGACCACGACGAATACATGCGCCCTGGCACGGATATGCAATCACTGGGCAGCCTGAAAGCCTCGTTCAAGGACATGGGCGAGAATATGCCCGGCTTTGACGCCGTGGCGCTGCTGAAATACCCCGAATTGGAGAGCGTGAACCACGTTCACCACGCGGGCAACTCGTCCGGCATCGTTGACGGTGCGGCGGGCCTGCTGATCGGTTCGAAAGAGGCCGGAGAGCGCATGGGCCTCAAACCCCGCGCGCGGATCAGGCATACGGCCAAAATCGGCACGGACCCGACCATCATGCTGACCGGACCTGTCCCCGTGACGGAAAAAGTGCTGCGCGAGACGGGTATGAGCATTTCCGATTTTGATCTGTTCGAGGTCAACGAGGCATTCGCGTCTGTGGTGCTGCGCTTTATGCAGGCATTCAACGCCGACCACGCCAAGCTGAACCCGAACGGCGGCGCCATCGCAATGGGCCACCCGCTTGGCGCAACGGGCGCGATGATTATCGGCACGGCGCTTGACGAACTGGAACGCACCGGCGGCGGAACGGCCCTCTGCACGCTGTGCATCGCGTCGGGCATGGGCGCGGCGACGGTTATTGAGCGGGTGTGATA
>CALDZQ010000091.1 GCA_937944035.1 uncultured Neomegalonema sp.
GTTGGAATCGTTCAGGCCCGCACGCATGTGACCACCGCGTTTCGGCTCGCTTGCGTTCGCGCGGGTTGCCCACATGCTCGAAGCGGTCGTCGCGGCCACGCCCAGCGTCGTTGCGCCAGCCATAAAGTCGCGGCGGCTGGCTTTTTTATCGGCCAACATACGCTCGATCGTTTGATTTTGTTCGGTCATTCAGTCTCTCCACTGTCGTTTGTTTTAGTTTGTGGTCCCTTACCGGGGTAAACGGTGTGTACACTAACGGGTTTATCCGAATAATGCCAATGACTTCACTCACTGCGTCCATGATGATCTGACCATCGGCAGGCTCAAAACGCCCTGTTACACGCGACCGGATACGGACTAAAACCGCCACAAGCTCCACTGCTATCTATATAGATTGCAACTTGTGGGGATTTTATGGCTCCGACCATCAATTCAATCAGTCGGCGGCAATTCGGAGGAATGGTACCGTCGCCCTGAATCGAACAGGGGACCTCTAGATCCACATTCTAGCGCTCTAACCAACTGAGCTACGACGGCACACAAGAAGCAATTACGACGCTGCGAAACGGATTGCAAGCCTCTCGCACAGCTGTTTTTCAGGCAATCGGCATATCATTTCCGCGCGCTCAGCCCCGTACGTAAATCTCATCGACCCCGATATGATCGGCGAGGCGATAGCCCGCGCCCGTCATAATCGCATTAATCTCACCGCCCGCTGCGTTGTTTTCGATAGACCAGGCTGTGACGCGGTGTTTCCCGAAATCAAACCCCGCAAGCGCCGCCACCTCGCCGCCCTCAATATCCAGCGAGATAAAATCAATCGGCCCCAGCCCGTGCTGTTCGATCAAACTGCCCAAAGTCTGGGTTTTGACCCGGATCGTCTCGCCCTCGTAGCGCTGGTCAGCCTCGATTTGCTTGCGCAGCGCCGGGTCATAGCTGTCGGCCAAACCGCTCATTTGCGTATAGCCGGACGTGACGTGCAAAAACTCCGCATGGCCGTCATCCGGCCCGATGGCCAGTTCGACAATCGGGTTCCTCCGGCACGCGCGGGTCTGCGCGGCATAGACGGGTGACGGCTCGACCAGCAAACCGTTCCAGCCGCGATATTGCTCAAAAAACAACGTGTTAGACCCTGTCGAGCCATCATAAGCGCCGACATCCATAAACACGCCGTTCCGCTTTCCCTTGAACACATGCTCGTCCAGAAACCGGTCCTGCCCGGCTTGCGAGTACCAGCGCGGGCGGTCGCCGAGCCGTTTTTGCTGCGCCGTCCATGCCAGCTGCCGCAAGCGCCCTTTCTCGGCCCCGTTTGCCTGATTGGCGGCGGCAGTATAGATCCGCGCGCCCAATTCCAGCGCTTTATCGGCATCACCCGTCAATTTCTGCGCATCGGCAAGGGTCAGCGTGCGCTGCCTGCTTTGGGTTTCATCACTCATGGCACAATCCTAACTCCGGGTACGGATTCCACCTAAACACGAGAGCCTCCCCCCTGCCAAGGCCCGCCGGGCGTGAAATCTGTCCGCAGAACAGCGGTTAAATTCCCGCCGCTAATATTCAGTGAGTGGAAAGGGATGCGGTGATATTGCCGGGCGGAACTTATGGAGCGCCTGACATGACCTACCTCATCACCGGAGCCGCCGGATTCATCGGGATGCACACCGCGAAGCGCCTGCTGGAGCGTGGCGAGCAGGTCGTGGCAATCGACAATCTCACCCCGTATTACGAGGTCGCCCTCAAGCGCGAGCGGCTGGCCGAACTCTCCAAACACGGCCCGGCGTTCAAGTTTGTCGAGGGCGACATCGCTGATTTCGCTACGCTTTCGGAGTTGTTCACGGAGGCCGCCCCCCGCCGCGTCATCCACCTCGCCGCCCAACCCGGTGTGCGCTATTCGCTCGAAAACCCCCATGCCTACATCCAATCCAACGTCGTCGGCCATATCAACATTCTGGAGGCGGTTCGCCATTCCGGCACGGTCGAGCACCTCGCCTATGCCTCCTCATCCTCGGTTTACGGGGCCAATACCGAACAGCCGTTCAGCGAGGAAGACCGCGTTGACCTGCCCGTTTCGCTTTATGCGGCGACCAAACGATCCGATGAATTGATGAGCCGGACGTATTCCCACCTATACGGAATGTCCCAGGTCGGCCTGCGGTTCTTCACGGTTTACGGCCCTTGGGGGCGGCCTGATATGGCTCCGTGGCTGTTCACAGACGCGATTCTCAAGGGCCAACCGATCAAGGTTTTCAACAACGGCGATATGAAACGCGACTTCACCTTTGTTGATGACATCGTCTCCGGCGTCATCGCCGCCGCCGATATGGCCCCTCTGGACGGGGAGGGCGCGGCGCGGCATCGGGTTTACAACATCGGCAATAACAAGCCGGAGCGCCTGATGGACTTCATCGCCGCCATCGAGGACGCGGCGGGCCGCAAGGCCGAAAAGATCATGCTGCCGATGCAGCCCGGCGATGTTTACGAGACCTACGCCAATATCGACCGCATCCAAGCCGATCTCGGCTTCGCCCCCACCACGTCACTATCGGCGGGAATCCCGCAATTCGTGGACTGGTTCAAGAAGCGGCACGGGCTGTAGGCAACGCCCATACCAACAGCCCGCCCGCCTCAAGCGGGACGGCGCAAGGGCCAAAAAATCACACAACCCGTCACGGTTCCGGTGGCTCTAACAGGTACAGCGCCATCTCATGACAGTTGCTCAGCACCGCATCCACCGGATGCGTCTGCCGCTTTCTGAATCCCGGCGGCCGCCCCGGGCGCATCGGCCGGATATAGGTTCCGGCGACAGCGTGCTCCCGCTTCGCCTGCCACCGCGCCAGCCGCTGCGCCTGTTTCGGCACATCTGCCAACGCGGCTTGCAAAGCCTGTAACCGCCGCATCAATTGCGCCGGACTCACCGCATCATCGGGTGAGGCGACGACGACGGGGGTAAAAATCTCCACATCATCGAAAAACCGGATATTCGGCTGCGGCCTCCTGCCCCGCCAAGCCGAACGCGGCTTAAACGATTTCCGCGCATCGAACAGCGCAAATGCGGGTACAGATGCCCCCGTTCCACGGGAAAAACCGCCCGCACTCCCAAGCCCGCCGCGCGATACACGCGTCCGCGCCTCAATCTTCAAAACCACCTTCACCACAACCACCAGCCGCCGGAACGCCGATTCCGCAGGTCGCAAAACCCGCCAAATCCCCGTCCGCACATGCCTCGGCATAACCTCCCCGCCACCCGCCATAAGCAGCAGCGCAGCAACCATCCTAACCAGCGCGTCGCGGTGGCGGTCTATGGCGAGGGTCCAGTCCATTAATATGAACCGCGATCAGGCCGGACAGCAATGTGCATGGAAATGCCCACTCTTGGGGCAATTCCATGCACAAGTTGATCGCGCTTCATATGTCTCAAGCTCCTTCTTCATATCGAACAAAAAAGGAACTTACCCGCCCGCACCAGCGCCCGTCAAGTGCCAAGACGGGAGTAGAACAGCGCAAGTCGAAAACGACGTGGATTGTAGTGCAGAAATTGACTACTTCACTCTATCTCTATGCTGGTGCCAGAAATTCAGGCTGAAGTTGTTCAGGCTTCCATTGTCTGTAACGGCATCAA
>CALDZQ010000092.1 GCA_937944035.1 uncultured Neomegalonema sp.
GGGTGCGGGACCGCTGGGGCGGGGGTTGAGGCGGTCTGAGTTGGATCGGGCGACGCCGTTCAATACCTATAAAATCAATGGCTTGCCGCCCAGTCCGATTGCAAATCCGGGCCGTGAGGCGATTGCGGCGACGCTTAATCCTGCTGATACGGATGAGTATTATTTCGTAGCCGATGGCACGGGCGGGCATGTGTTCTCGAAAACATTGGCCGAGCATAACCGCAATGTCCGGAAGTGGCGGAAGATCGAGAAAGAGCGCGCGGCGCAGTAGGTTGTTTCTAGAGCACCTTGAACGATATAAGGATCGTTCCGGGCACTCTAACTTCTTGTTTTGGCACGTTTTCCGAGTCGGGCAATGAACCCATTGCCCTTGATAACGCTATAGCCTGTTACTCCGCCGGAACCGCCGCATAGGCGGCTTCACGTGAAGGGGTGAGCAGCGCGTGTGTCGCTGCCGCACCTGCAATAATCGCAACCACAGCGATCATCGGGGCCAGTGCCAGCGTGGAAACGCCTGTCAGGCCCGCGCCGACTGTACAGCCGCCCGCCAACACGCCGCCCGATCCCATCAGCGCACCGCCCGCGAAGTAGCGCAGGGTTTGCTGCGGGTCTTCAAAGCTTTCCAACCGCAATTCGCGGCGCAGGGCGGCGGAGAGGAACGCGCCGAGCACTGTGCCGCCCATAAGGCCCGCACCAAAGCTGGCGTCGATGGCGGTGCTGGCCAGCGTGAAGAACAGCGCATCGGATGCGCCGGAGGTGAAGGCGAGGCTTTCGGCGGCGCGTGGCTCGAACTCATCGACCAGCAACGCGCCCGTGGCGAACCAGCCGGCGACGATCAGCAAGCCGACCAGTGCGCCCGCGATGGCAAGGCCCGGACGGACCCGGCTGCGCCATGCGATGGTGGCCAGCGCAGCTATCAGAAGCGTGGCGGCGATCGGGGCGATTTGGGCCATCGTCTCAAGGTTTGTCGCATCGGTGAAGGCGACGCGCGGGGCTGCGAATACACCGCGCAATGTGGCGTAGGCGAAGATGGCGAAAACCATCAGCACCGTCACCGCGCGCAGGTTGCCTTGCGCTGACAGTACGGTCAGGCGCGACGCGCAGCCGCGTGTCAGTACCATGCCCGCGCCGAACATCAACCCGCCCAGCAGCAGCGCACCAAGGGGGAGCGTTTCGCTGACAAACCGCGTGGCGTCGAGATCGAGAAATCCCGCGTAACTGAGAGATTGCGTGCCGATAATCGCGACAATCATTGCCAGCGCGAAACTGCCTGCCATCGGTGACAGGGACGCGCGCGTAGAGCCAACCACCGCGCTACGCAGGCAAAACCGTGATTGCTGTGCGATAAAGCCAAATGCAAGGCCGATAACCAGGCCCGCCCACGGCAGCAATGCCACGATGTCGACATCTTCGAAGGCTTCAAAAGCGGTAATCATGATTATTCCCCCTCAAATGGATACATTTCATATAATCATCATGTTAAAAATGTCAATTAACTTAAATCACAAATTAAAATGTATAATGTGATGATTGGCTCCCCCCGTCCTTTGGTGTAGCGGTTGAGGACGCAGGGGAGGCGTAAGTATGATCGCAATCGGTGACAGTCACAGCCTGCCCGTGTGGCGACGGCCGGAAGCCCTGCTGATCGTGATGACGGTCGCGATGGCGCTGTCGTTTAATGTGTGGATGGCGCTGCTGAATAACTTTGCGGTTGAGGCGGCGCAGTTTGACGGTTCTGACATCGGCTGGATGCAGACGATCCGCGAGATACCGGGGTTTTTGGCATTCGGGGCGGTCTATGCGCTGTTGTTTATGCGCGAGCAGACGCTGGCCTATGTCTCGCTGCTGCTGTTGGCCATCGGGGCTGCGCTGACCGGGTTTTTGCCGAGCTTTTGGGGGTTGGCACTGACGACGATGGTCAGCTCGATCGGGTATCATTATTTTGAGACGGTGAACCAGTCTTTGCAGCTTCAATGGCTGTCGAAAAAGCGCGCGCCGCAGATGTTGGGAAACCTGCGCTCTATTGGTGCGGGGGTGGCATTTGTTGTGTTTGCGGCATTGTTCTATTGGGGCTTAGCTGAACAGGGACAGGACGTGAAAGCGGCGCTGGATTATCGCTGGCCCTACCTGATTTCGGGTTTGCTGGCGGCGGTTTTAGTTGCGGTTGCGATGTACCTGTATCCGCGCTTTGAAGCCCCGCATGTGCAGCGTCGCGAACTTGTTCTGCGTTCACGCTATTGGCTTTATTACGCGTTGGTTTTTATGAGCGGAGCGCGGCGGCAGATTTTTTTGGTCTTTGCGACATTTATGCTGGTCGAAAAATTCGGCTATGCGATGCATCATATGGCGGCGTTGTTACTGTTAAACCAGTTCATTACCATGCTGGTCGCGCCGTTTGTGGGGCAACTCATTATCCGGTTTGGCGAGCGTAATGCACTGACACTTGAATACGCGGGGCTGACTTTTGTATTTTTGGGGTACGCGCTGATTTATTACGTTGATGTGAACCCGCTATGGGCGGCGTTTTTGTATATTGCCGACCATATTTTCTTTTCGATGTCTTTCGCTTTGAAAACGTATTTCCAGAAGATCGCTGACCCCTCCGACCATGCTCCGACAGCGGCGGTGGCGTTTACGATCAACCATATCGCGGCGGTTTTTCTTCCCGCAGGGCTGGGTTATCTTTACCTGGTCGCGCCGTCTGCGGTGTTTGTTCTTGGAGCGACGATGGCATTAGTCTCGCTGATCTTCGCGCGGATGATCCCGCGTCACCCTGAAGACGGGATGGAGACGGTTTTTGTGCGGCCTGCGGCGCAAACCACTGCGGCAGAGTAGGGCGCGTGGCAATCAAACCTTGACGCTGTGGCCCTGTATCGCCAAATGCTTGGCAATACTTATCCGCAAGAGAGACGATCCATGCCCAAGATTACCTATATCGAGTTCAATGGCACCGAACACAGCGCCGATGTGCCCGTTGGCAATACGATTATGGAGGGCGCGGTTAATAACGCGATCCCCGGTATTGAGGGCGATTGCGGGGGCGCGTGCGCCTGTTCGACCTGCCATGTCTATGTTGATCCGGCGTGGGCCGATAAAGTCGCGAAGCAGGAAGACATGGAAGTTGATATGCTCGATTTTGCGTATGAGCCGAAAGAAAACTCCCGCCTCGGCTGCCAACTTCCGGTGACGGCGGAGATGGACGGGATGATCGTGCGGATGCCTGAAAAGCAGCTTTGATCTCTACTTTTTTGTTTCTAAAAGACTTTCTGTGCTGCGCAATCACACCGCTCCGCGCGAGAGCGGTTCAGTATGAGCGCGGCATTCCGAGGACGTGCTCGGCGATGTAGCTGAGGATCAGGTTGGTCGAGATCGGGGCGACTTGGTAGAGGCGGGTTTCGCGGTATTTGCGCTCCACGTCGTATTCCTCGGCAAAGCCGAAGCCGCCGTGGGTTTGCAGGCAGGCTTCGGCTGCGGCCCATGAGGCGTCGGCGCAGAGCATTTTGGCCAGATTGGCCTCCTCGCCGGGGTTGCCGCCCGCTTCATAAAGCTTGATGGCCTCGCGCAGCATCAGCTCGGCGGCGCGGGTTTGGGCGTAGGCTTTGGCGATGGGGAACTGGATGCCCTGGTTCTGGCCGATGGGGCGGCCGAAGACGGTGCGCTCGTTCGCGTAGGCGGTGGCGCGTTCGGTGAACCATTTCGCATCACCCACGCATTCGGCGGCGATCAGGATGCGCTCGGCGTTCATACCGGACAGGATGTAGCGGAAGCCTTTGCCTTCTTCGCCGATCAGGTTGGCGGCGGGGACGGGCATGTCATCGAAAAACAGCTCCGTAGTGGCGTGGTTCATCATCGCGCGGATCGGCCGGATGGTGAGGCTGCGCCCGCGAACCTCGCGCATATCGACGAGCAGGACGGAGAGGCCGTCGGTCTTTTTGGTGCAATCCTCGCGCGGGGTGGTGCGGCAGAGCAGCAGCATCAGGTCCGAGTGCTCGGCGCGGCTGGTCCAGATTTTCTGGCCGTTGACGATGTAGGTATCGCCCTCCCGCCGTGCGGTGGTGCGCAGGGCCGTGGTGTCGGTTCCGCTGGTCGGTTCGGTCACGCCGAAGGCTTGCAGGCGCAGGGAACCATCGGCGATCTGTGGCAGGTACTGCGCCTTTTGCGCATCCGAGCCGTGGCGCAGCAGCGTGCCCATCGTGTACATCTGCGCGTGGCAGGCGGCGGCATTGCCGCCGGAGCGGTGGATTTCTTCGAGGATCGCACAGGCCGCAGAGATCGGTAGGCCGAGGCCGCCGTATTCTTCGGGGATCAGCGCGGCGAGGTAGCCCGCTTCGGTGAGCGCTTGGACGAAGGCGGTCGGATAGGCTTGCTCGCGGTCGCATTGCCGCCAGTATGCGCCGGGAAAGCCCGCGCAGAGCTTTGTGACGGCCTCGCGGATTTCGGGGTG
>CALDZQ010000093.1 GCA_937944035.1 uncultured Neomegalonema sp.
ACCATCCAGCTTCGAATCCTTGGAGTACCGCAGCGAGAAGGTCGGAATGGAGGGCAAGTTTGCGTCGCCGATGACGTCTTTCCCCAGCGATCTTCTGCGCCACTTTACCGTAGTAGCCATCCAACTCCGGCATCTCTTCATCCGCGAAAGTGTTGCGGTTGATCTCCCGGTAGACCGTCGAACGATGCCGCGACAATCGCTCGGCAATCTTCGCGACCGGTGCTTTTGCGAGCAACATCTCTTCGATCTGCTGCCGCTCCATCAAATCCAACTCGGTATGCGTCATTCCGGGCCTCCATTTCCCGCTCAGAATAGAGCGAATGTCGCAACCCAATCTAGAATCCACCCGGCTACATAATTTGTGACCGCAGTATAGAAATGTCGCCTGCTGCGCAAAGTAGAAGTGTCGTTTGTGCAATGCGGTGGTTTCTGGCAGGGGATGGCTAGCCATCCCCTGCCAGAAACTATGATCAAGACGGCGCAGCTGTCTCTGGTTTGTGTTTCCTGCGAGCGAGGGGAGGGCGACCGGGCGATTTCTTTCCGGTCTTTTTATAGCCGATCTTCTCGCTGTTCGTCTTCATCCGAGCCTTCTTGGGCGCCCCTTGCGCATCCATTATCTCCTGCTGTTTCTTGATCCAGGCAAGCTGATCGCCGAGGAGCTTGTGACTGGTGACGGCGGCATGGGTCACGCGCTGGTTCTTGTCGAAGACCGTGTAGGGCAGGGAGACACCTTTCCAGCGAATCTGGAACCGTCCATCGGCAAAGGCATAGGTTTCCACGTCCTTGCCTACCAGATCGCGCGTTTGGTCATTGATCTCCAGCATATACTTCTTGCGCTCGTACGTCAGCGTCAGTTGCCGACCGACGCTGCGCGTGTCGCGCCAGCACAGGATATCAGCCAGACGATCCGGCTCCGTGTTCAGCGCCCGGTGAAGGTTGTCAGGGCGGGCAGGGGCCTTGGCGAACTTCGCATTGAAGCGCTCGACAAAGCCCGGCAGGAAGACGTTGCCATCCTCGATGCCGGTCACCCCGGCAAGGCGCAGTTCCTTCACGAGACGGTCCTGCAACGTCCGGTTCGCGCGCTCCACGCGACCCTTCGCCTGACTGGAATTAGCGCAGAGAATCTCGATGTTTAACTCGCTCAGCGCCCGCCCGAACTGCGTCATACCCGCACCGCCACTGGCATCCTTCTTCGCGACCCGAAAGACGGTGTGCTTGTCCGAATAGAAGGCCACAGGGCGGCCATGGGCGGTTAGATACCCCTCCAACGCAGCGAAGTATGAGAGCGTGCTCTCCGATGGCACGAACCGCAATTCCATCAACGTTGACGTCGCATCGTCGATGAAGACGAGCAGGGTGCAAGGATCAGCCCTATCCTCGAACCACCGGTGATCAGAGCCGTCGATCTGGATCAGCTCACCATACCGTTCCCGGCGCAAGCGGGGCTGGTGGAAAGCCCGACGCGCAGCTTTCTTGAGCCATATCCCTTCCGCCATCATCCACTGTCGAACCGTCTCGCGCGACACCTTCAGACCGTGATCCTCGAACAGCTTCTCAGTCGCCAGCGTCGGCCCGAAATCCGCATAACTCTCCCGGATCAGCGACAGCGCATAGTCCCGCACCGCATCGTTCTTATGATTGTTTGATCGACGACCCCGCGCCCGATGCCGGATCGACGCAGCACCGTCTCGCCGGAACCGCAGCAATAATCGCTGCACCTGCCGCATACTCATTCCCAGCACCAGTGCCGCCTCCGACGAAGCCATCCGACCGTCAGCGACCTGCGAGAGAACCTCCACACGATTGAGTTCCCGCTCGCTCATCATCACCCATCCCATATCGGCCTCCCATCCCGAACACGGGAAGGGTAAGCGACATTCCTACTTTGCGGGAGGACGACACTTTAACTTTGCGGCTACATAATTAATTCCTATAATCAGGATTATGGAAAAATAAATATGGCCGTCAGAACGGTATATCGCCGTGGTCGTCCTCATCGTCACTCTCGGTCACTTTGCTTAGATAGCTTGCGACTACGCGTTTGGTTCCGGTTTTGAAAGCGACCGAAACTTTGTCGTCCTCAATTTCTTCGACATGGCCATAGCCGAATTTTTCATGGAATACGCGGCCGCCAACATCGAAATCTGGTAAGGCTTTCGCATCAATGACCACAGGTGTACGGCGCGTCGTCTTTGCAGCATTGGCCTGCATCCGCCGCCAACCGGGAGAGTTATACGCATCGGCATTGGCCACGCGGGTTTCCAACGCGCTTGATCCGCCACCGTAACTGCTCGCACCGCCATAGCCGCCGCCGTAAAGTCCCGGTGCGGTAAGCACATCGACATGCGCTTCGGGAAGCTCGTCAACGAACCGCGAAGGCATAGAACTTTGCCATTGATTGTAGATCCGGCGATTTGCGGTGAACGTGATTGTACTCAGCTTCCGCGCCCGTGTGACACCCACGTAAGCCAGCCGCCGCTCTTCTTCGAGGCCTTTACGGCCTTGTTCATCCATAGACCGCTGCGACGGGAACAACCCGTCTTCCCATCCGGGCAGGAAAACCGCATCAAATTCCAGCCCCTTCGCACCGTGCAGCGTCATAATGCTAACGCTTGGCAGGCTCTTATCCTGCGCATTGTCCATGACAAGCGAGACATGCTCCAGGAAGCCCGTCAGATTGTCGAAATCCGAGACCGAGCGCACGAGTTCTTTCAGGTTCTCCAGCCTCCCCGGCGCATCGGCGGACTTATCCGCTTTCCACATATCGGTGTAACCGGCTTCATCTAGGATCAGCTCGACTAGCTCATAGGGCTGCATTTTCGAGTTCGGATCGCTCGCAATCGCGCGCCAGCGGTCAAAATCTGTTAATAAGCGCGACAGCGTGCTCAGTGCCCGTTTCGGCAGCCCTTCTTGCTCACAAACGATCGCTGCGCCTTTAGCCGCCGAAATATCGTGCGCCCGCGCGATTGTGTTGATCGTCTGGACCGCTTTATCACCAAGCCCGCGTTTCGGGACGTTAACGATCCGCTCAAACGCTAACCCATCGTCCGGCTGTGCAACGACGCGGATATAGGCAATCGCATCGCGGATTTCCTGCCGCTCATAAAAACGTGGGCCGCCAATCACACGATACGGCAGTCCAATGCTGAGAAATCGGTCTTCAAAGCTACGCATCTGATGGGTCGCGCGCACCAGCACCGCAATATCGTCAAGACTGTACGGGGCCATCCCGCGTGTGCCCTGCTGTAGTGCCTCGATCTCCTCACCGATCCAACGCGCCTCCTCATCACCATCCCAAACGCCCATAAGGCGAACCTTTTCGCCCTCAGCCTCTTCGGTCCAGAGCGTCTTACCGAGTCGTTCCTCGTTGCCCGCGATTATTTGCGATGCGGCGGCGAGGATATGCGGCGTCGAACGGTAGTTCTGTTCAAGTCGAACGACCTTGGCACCGGGAAAATCTTTCTCAAATTTCAGGATGTTCCCAACCTCAGCCCCGCGCCAGCCATAGATCGACTGGTCATCATCGCCCACGCAGCAGATGTTCTTTTGCCCCTGCGCCAGCAAGCGCAACCACAGATACTGTGCGATGTTGGTGTCCTGATACTCGTCAACGAGGATGTATTGAAACCAGCGTTGGTATTTTTCCAGAATATCGGGGTATTTCTGCAAAATCGTCAGGGTATGCAGCAGTAAGTCGCCGAAATCGGCGGCATTCAAAGTTTTCAGGCGCTTCTGATACTCAAAATAAAGCGCTCCGCCCTTCCCGTTCGCGTATTGATCGCCCTCTTTTTCGGGCACTTTATCGGGCGTCAAACCCCGGTTTTTCCAGCCATCAATCAACCCGGCCAGCATCCGCGCAGGCCAGCGTTTGTCATCAATACCTTCCGCGCGGATCAACTGTTTCAACAGCCGGATTTGATCGTCTGTATCCAGGATCGTAAAATTAGATTGCAAATCAACAAGTTCCGCATGGCGACGCAGCATCTTTGCACTAACCGAGTGGAATGTGCCCAACCACTGCATTCCCTCAACGGCCTGTCCGATCAGCGATCCGATCCGATCACGCATCTCGCGGGAGGCTTTGTTCGTGAATGTCACGCACAGAATTTCATTCGGCCGTGCTTTTGCCGTGTTGAGCAAATGGGCCAACCGCGTCGTCAGAACCCGCGTTTTCCCTGTCCCGGCCCCCGCCAGCACCAGCAGCGGCCCGTCCAGCGTCTCAACCGCCTCCCGCTGCGCATCATTCAGCGCGTCGAGATAGGGCACGGCCGCCCTGCCCTGTGGCCCCACAGGCATCGCGCGCGCCGATAACGGGCGCGTGTCGGCTGCAAAATTTTCATCGGCAAACGGATCAGACATGCCCTTCCCTACCGCGACCGCAATCAGGATGCAATCTTAGTCGTTCATGGCTTGTTCAACGCGATGCATTATTATTCACGGCGCTTGATACTTGCGCTCACCGGATCGCTTGGTCGTGTTGTAAGGCGGGCTGCGGGTCTGACATTGGCCGCATCATCGACGTGGAAATCATAACGGCGCAACAGCCGTGCAAGAATCAGCGCTGCCTCAACGCCTGCAAATGCAGCCCCCACGCACACGCGTGGTCCGAGGCCGAACGGAATATAGGCATCTTTCGTCATCTCCCCAGCTCGTTCCGGAGTCCAACGATCGGGGTCAAACACCGCCGCATTCTTCCAATAGCGCGTATGCCGATGCAGTGTCCAAGGGGCAATCATGACCATCGCTCCCCGTTTTACTTTATGCCCGGAAATCTCGCAGGACTTCAGCGCCACCCTTGGGATAAACGTGATTGGCGGATAAAGGCGCAGCACTTCGCGGAAGAAATTCCGCAAGTAGCTCAAGCGCGGCATATGCGCAAATTCGACAGGGCCATCACCGCAGACATCAGCGATCTCCGCCCGAATCCGGCTCAGCGCCTCAGGCCGTGTTGCAGCGATGAAAAACGCCCAGGTCAGCGCGCTGGCCGAGGTTTCGTGTCCGGCGAGGAAAAACACGCCCAACTGATCGATCAGTTCTTCGCGCGTAAACCCTGCCCCGGTTTCAGGATCACGCGCCGCGATCACTGCCGAGGCGATGTCGTTGAAATCCGCATCATCACGCAAATGCGGGTCCACCATCGTCCCCAAATGCTCGCGAATGCGCTTGCAGGCGGTCAGCACATGCGGGTGCTGAGGAATATCCTCAAACGCGGGCGAGAGAATCAGACGTTTGAGTTCGACATGAGCGGCGGAGCGTTCAAATATTTTGAAATCGTCATAAACATCTTCCGCCACCCCATGCGCGAGCGGCGCAGAGAAAACGGTGCGGCATATCACGTCGGCTGTCAGCCAACTCATAACCAGATCAATCGAGATGTTTTCACCAGACGCTGCGGCTTGATCCAGCGCTTCAACACGATCATCGATAGCCGCATCCATCGCTGAAAAAGCGGTCTCAAGATGCAAATTGCTGAATGCCGGCGCGACCATCCGGCGCTGTCTGCGCCATGTTTTACCGGACGAGACGAAGATCGAATCCCCGATCAGCGGCTCAACTGCGCCCGTCATCAGGTCGTTTTTAGGAAAAATCCCGTCCGGATCGGCCAGAATCCGCCGCACCTCCGAAGGCTCATTGACGATCAGGATCGAGCGCCGTGACCAGCCAAGCCATCCGGCCTCTACTTTATAAGCATTCGCGGGGAGCAGATTCAGCAAATCACCTTCCCGCCGCCAAAGAACGCGCAGCAGCGAGAGCGTGGCCGGTAACGGCTTCGGATGGGGTGGTTTAAATGTTGAGTCTGACATGATAGGTTGACACATCTGTCAAGTTAAGTTGACATATGCGTACTTAACACAGGGCCGGACCGCAAGGAAAACGTCATCATGATCCACGAACTTCACGACCTGTTTGTAACCGGGCACATTGTCGTCGGCTCGGTCGGACTTCTCGCGTTCTGGGTTCCGGTTATCGGGCGCAAAGGAGCAAAGCCTCACCGTAACTTGGGTAAGATATTTGCCTATTCAATGCTGACGGTCGGTATTCTTGCGATTGGGATTAGCGGAACCACCCTGCTCGACCCCGTCGGAACGCATCCCTATATGGATTTTTCACCTGCATTTATTGCGGCGATCTTCGGCTGGATGATGCTGTATCTCGCGATCCTGACGATCAATCTTGTCTGGTACGGCATGTGTTGCGTGGCGAATAAGCGCGATCACCGCGCGAACCGTGCTTGGCCGAATGTTGCATTGCAAGCCATCCTGATGGTGGCGACGACAAACTGTGCGGTGCGTGGTTTTATTTTGCTGGAGCCTCTGATGATCGGAATCTCCACAATCGGCTTTGCGACAGTTGCAACGAATTTATGGTTCATCTTCCACCCTTCACCGGGGCGGAATGCATGGCTGCGACAGCATCTTAAAGGATTGGTCGGCGCGGGAATATCCGTCTACACCGCCTTCTTTGCTTTTGGCGCTGTCAGAATAGCGCCGGAACTCGCGCTATCTCCGATTTTATGGGCGACACCATGTATCGTTGGCTTATCGATCATTTTCTATCATTGGTGGGACATCTGGCGGCGCTCGAACCCGCGCGCTAATGCCACAAATGCAATGACCCCCGCTGAATAAGGCTGATCGACGAAATGAACGCATACGCGCCGCCTACCGAGTCTTCAAAACCGCACGTCCTTATAATCGGTGCGGGGTTTGGCGGCCTTGCCGCCGCGATCCGCCTTGGTGCGCGCGGGTATCGCGTGACGGTTATCGAGCGTCTGGAGCAACCCGGCGGACGCGCGCGTGCGTTTAAGCAGGACGGCTTCACCTTTGATGCGGGGCCGACCATCGTGACCGCACCATTCCTGTTCGAGGAATTGTTTGAGCTTTGCGGCGAGCGGATGGCAGATCACGTCACGCTCAAATCTCTATCACCTTTTTACACCGTGCGCTTCGATGATGGAGAGGAGCTGCGCTACAGCGCCGACACGGATGCGATGAAAGCCGAGATCGCCCGTTTCAATCCGGACGATGTGGCGGGATATGAAAGCCTGCTGATCGAAAGTCGCAAATGCTACGAAACCGGCTTTGTCAAAATGGTCGACCGTCCCTTTCACACACTGGGTCGCATGGCTGGTGCGATCCCTGATCTGCTCACGCGCCGTGCCTATCGATCCATCTATCAAATGGTCAGCAGCCATATCAAAGACGAACGCCTGCGCATGGCGTTCAGCTTTCACCCGCTATTCATCGGCGGCAACCCCATGCGGGCAAGCTGCGTCTTCGGATTGATCTTGCATCTGGAGAAAGAGGCGGGCGTCCACTACGCGATGGGTGGAACCAATACAATCGCGCAAGCCCTTGTCAAACTGATCGAAAAGCAGGGCGGCAGCGTTCAGTATAATGTCGAGGCCGAGGAGATTTTGACCGAAGGGCGCACGGCGCGCGGTGTGCGCCTGACAAATGGCGAGACTCTGCTGGCCGATGTCGTTGTCTCAAACGCCGACTCGGCCTGGACCCATGCGAACCTGCTGCCGAAAGCGCGTCGTTGGACCGATAAAAAGCTGTCCCGCGCAGCCTACTCAATGGGCCTGTTCGTCTGGTATTTCGGCACGAACCGGAAATTTGAGAACGTGCCTCACCACACGATTATGATGGGTCCACGCTATGGCCCACTGCTCAAGGACATCTTCGACCGCAAGATACTGGCTGACGATTTCAGCCTCTATCTCCACCGTCCCACCGCGACAGACCCCTCGATGGCCCCGCAAGGGTGCGACGGCTTTTACGTACTCTCACCCGTCCCCAATCTCTCCAGCGATATAGACTGGGCGGTTGAAGCCGAACCCTATCGGCAAAAAATCGAGGCGTATTTGGAGGCGACCGTCATGCCGGGCCTTAAAGACAGCGTCATTTCTTCGCGCCTGCTCACGCCACCGGATTTCGAGAAAGATTATCTCTCCTACAACGGCGCGGGCTTCAGCTTTGAACCCAAAATCACACAAATCGCATGGTTCCGTCCGCATAATGTTTGCGAGGATGTTGATAATCTCTATCTTGTCGGCGCGGGAACGCATCCCGGTGCGGGTGTGCCGGGCGTGATCGCATCCGCAAAAATCCTGGATAAACTGGTCCCGTCCGCTTCCGAATACGCTTAAGCTTTCGCCGTCTGCGCCTTGGTCTGGCGCAGGCGCAGCACAAACGCGATCAGGAACAATGCCGTCAGCACCAGCACAATCGTGGGTGCGGGGGCGCTGTCGAGATTAAAGCTCAGCCAAACCCCCGTCACCATCGACCCCAGACACACCAGCACAGACGCTGCCAGCATCCGCCCGAAGCTGCGGGTCAGCAAAAATGCGATCGCCCCCGGCGTCACCAGCAGCGCAACGGCAAGGATCAGCCCCACCGCAGTCAGCGTCGCCACCACGGTCAGGGACAGGATCGTCAGCAATCCGTAATGCAGCCATCCGGTTCGCAGGCCGGAAGTTTGCGCCTGTATCGGATCGAACGCATGTAGCAGAAAATCCCGCCATTTCAGCCCCAGCACCGCACAAACGCCCGCTCCGATAATGCCGGACGTTATCAAATCCCCCGTGCCGATCCCCAGCATATTCCCGAACAGGATATGATCCAGATGCGCGTCAGTCGGAAAGGCGACGAACAGGACCAACCCGATTGCAAACATGCCGGAGAACACGACGCCCATAATTGTGTCGCGCTTCACACGGCTGTTTTCATCCAGATACCCCGTCAACAAAGCACAGCCCATCCCCGCGACGAACGCGCCAAGGATCAGCGGCAGGTTCAGCATATAGGCCAGCACCACGCCGGGCAAAATCGCGTGGCTGACCGCATCCCCCATCAGCGCCCAGCCCTTCAAAACCAGAAAGCAAGACAGCATCGCGGTCGGTGGTGCGATGATAAGCGCAATCAGAAAGGCGTTCTGCATGAACGGGAATTGAAACGGCAATGTCAGCCAATCGATCATAGGAATACGCTCTGCCCCGATCTTGACCAAGAAGGGGCTGTCATTCCGCGCGAAGGCGTGGAACCCGGACTCGATTGATTGAAGAGCTGTTTCTCAAGATACAAAGCTGGATCATCTGCCTTCGCTGATGATGACCGTGTTTTCGGTTCAAACATCAACTCATGCCAAAGCGGCTCACCCATCAAGCGGCCCTCCGCACCTTTGCCTTCGCCGCCAGCAACCCGTGCTTCGGTGCGAAAACGAACGCGATAAGGAAGACCAGCGTTTGCAACGCCACAATCACCCCGCCCGTCGCGCCATCAAGGAAATAGCTCAGATATGCACCCGCAAAACTCGTCACCGCCCCGATTGCCACCGACACCATCAGCAGACGCGGAAACCTGTCGCACAGCAGATACGCCGTCGCACCGGGCGTCACGACCATCGCGATCACCAAAAATGCCCCCACCGTCTGCATTGCCGCCACGACGGAAGCCGAGAGCAACACAAAGAACATCGCCTTCAGCAGATCGGGCCGCAACCCGATTGAGCGCGCATGGTTCTCATCGAAAAACGTGACCATCAGATCTTTCCACTTGGCCAGCAGGATCACCAGCGAAACCCCGCCGATGATAACCAGTTGCAGCGTGTCCTCCGGCGTAATCGCGAGTATATTGCCCATTGTGATCGTCTGAACGCTCACCGAAATCGGGTTCACCGACACCATGAACAGGCCGAGGCCGAAGAACGACGTAAAGATAATCCCGATAATCACATCGATCTTCAATCCCGACCGCCCGCTCAGAAACAGCATCGCCCCCGCCGCGAGGCCGCCCGCAAAGAACGCCCCGAACGCGAACGGAAGGCCCAGCATATAGGCGCCCGCAACTCCCGGCACGACCGAGTGCGCCAGCGCATCCCCGATCAATGACCAGCCCTTCAGCATCAGATAACAGGACAGAAACGCACACACCCCGCCCACCAGCGCCGACACCCACATCGCATTGGTCATATAGCTGTAGCTGAAGGGTTCGAGCAGGGTGGCAATCACAGAAAAAACCCCTGCCCCGGACTTGATCCGGTGGCTCTCTCCACTCGCACAGACCCCGGATCAACTCCGGGGCAGGAAACCGTTATATTCGCCATATTCACCGGTCCCCTTCCCCGTAAATTACGAACGGGCGCTCGTCATCTGTGATAATTCTAACCTCGCGCGTGTCATCATCGTCGTGCAGCTCGTCCCCGCCCAGCGTGAAGTGACGCAGCACCCCGCCGAACGCCAGTTCCAGATTTTCGCGGGTGAAAGTCGTCTCCGTCGGTCCGTAGGCGACCACCGTACCCTTAACCAGCACCGTGCGGTCACAAAACTCCGTCACCGAGCCGAGGTTGTGGGTCGATACCAGCATCACCCGCCCCTCGTCCCGCAATTCACGCAACAGCGTCACGATGCGATCTTCGGTCTTCACATCCACACCCGTGAACGGCTCGTCCAGCAAGATCACACGCCCATCCTGCGCCAGCGCGCGGGCCAAAAAGACGCGCTTGCGCTGTCCGCCGGACAATTCCCCGATCTGACGATGACGATGGTCGCCCATGCCGACGCGCTCCAACGCGGTATCCACCATCGCATGGTCATTCGCCGAGGGGCGGCGCAGAAACCCCATATGCCCGTAACGCCCCATCATCACGACATCTTCGACCAGCACCGGGAAAGCCCAATCGACCTCCTCAGACTGAGGGACATAGGCGACAAGATTCTCGCGCAAAGCCGCACGCACCGATTTGCCAAGCAAGCGGATTTCCCCGCCGGAGGCTTTCACAAAACCCATGATCGCCTTGAACAGCGTCGATTTTCCGGCCCCGTTCACCCCGACCAAAGCCGTCACCGTGCCGCGCGGGATCTCAAAACTGGCATTGCGTAATGCCGTATGGCCGTTGCGATAAGTCACCGTCAAATCGCGGACGGTAATCCCGCTTCCATCTCCATCCGGGGCGGCGATCATGGCGCGGTCAAGCCGTTAACGACCGTCTGCGAAGTCACCCGCAACAGATCAAGAAAGGTTGGAACCGGGCCATCCGCCTCGCTCAAACTGTCCACATACAATTCCCCGCCATAGCGCGCGCCGGTCTCGCGGGCGACCTGCTTGGCGGGATCGGTATTGACCGTGCTCTCGCAGAACACGACCGGAATTTCGTGTTCCCGCACCCCGTCAATAACCTTTCGCACCTGCTGGGGTGTGCCGACCGCATCGGCATTCATCGGCCAAAGATACAGCTCACGCAGCCCGAAATCGCGGGCCAGATAGCTGAACGCGCCCTCACAAGTCACCAACCAGCGTTTCTCCTGCGGTATCGCCGCGATCTGTTCGCGCAGCGGATCGAGCGTGGCACGGACCCCGGTTTTGTATTTTTCAGCATTCACACGATATATCTCAGCGTTATCAGGATCGTACTTCACCAGCGCATCGCGTATATTATCGATATAAATCACCGCCGCATCCGCCCCGATCCAAGCGTGGGGATTTGCTTTGCCCTCATAGACGCCGGACGCAATCGAAATCGGCTCAATCCCGTCGCTGACCGTTACCGA
Source organism: uncultured Neomegalonema sp. (assembly GCA_937944035.1). Taxonomy (GTDB): domain Bacteria; phylum Pseudomonadota; class Alphaproteobacteria; order Rhodobacterales; family Rhodobacteraceae; genus JAHDDY01. Next base: position 11,552 of record CALDZQ010000093.1, read on the forward strand.
CGGCTTATCGCCCAGATTTCCGAGAAACTGCTCGAACCACAGTTCCAGATTCAGCCCGTTCCACAGGATCAGGTCGGCTTCAAGCGCGCGGGTGAGGTCGCCGGGCGTCGGCTGATAGCCGTGAATCTCCGCACCGGGACGCGTGACCGAGACGACCTCCGCCGCATCCCCCGCCACATTGCGCGCCATATCCGCAATCACCGTGAAGGTCGTGACCACCTTGAAACGCCCGTCATCAGGCTGTTCCTCCGCCCCGCATCCAGCCAAAAACAGCGCGAGAATCACGGCAGAGGCGCGGGTTGAGGATGGCATATACTGGGTGCTCCCGGAGAGTATGGCACAAAGCTAGGGTGCGGGGTTGGCTCTGTCAATGTAGATGAGAACCAATCGCAAAAAGCGCAACCCACTTGCACCTGCGTCGCATCTGAATACAGTCGCAATATGACCGGACCCGCACCAAAACCGACGCCGATGGAAGATGCGCTGCGCGACGAAGGGGTGCGCCTCACACGCCAGCGCAAGGTGTTGCTGCGGGTTTTGGCCGACGCGGACGACCATCCTGACGCGAATGAACTCCATCGCCGCGCGCATAGCATCGAGCCAAATGTCTCGCTCGCGACGGTCTACCGGACGCTGTCAGTGCTTGAGGAGGCTGGCGTGATCGAGCGCCATGCATTCGAGGGAAAACCCGCGCGCTTCGAGACCGCCGACCGCCCGCACCACGATCACCTTATTGATCTGGAAACCGGCGATGTGGTTGAGTTCCGTTCCGAGAAAATCGAACGCCTGCAAGCCGAAATCGCCGCTGAACTGGGCTACGACATCGTGCATCACCGCTTAGAGCTTTACGCGCGCAGGAAACGGTGAGACTATACACAGTGACATTTTTAGAAGCTGAATACTTGTATGCCGGGCCTTAAAAGCCCAAGCTGCTCGCCATATAATTTGCTCCGCCCACCGATCGGTCACGCCATGCCTGAAGCCTACACCAACACGGAAATCATGCGCATTCTGCGGGAGACGAAGACCATAGCAATGGTGGGCGCTTCAGCGAAATGGCAGCGGCCCAGCTATTTCGCTATGAAGTATCTTCAGACGAAGGGCTATCGCGTGATCCCCGTCAATCCGGGGCAGGCGGGCGGAGAAATCCTTGGCGAAACGGTCTACGCGACGCTCGCCGACGTGCCTGACCAGTTTGAAATGGTCGATATTTTCCGCAATTCGGCGGCTGCGTTACCAATCACCGGGGAAGCCATCGCTCTCGCCCCCGAAAAGGGCATTCGCACGATCTGGATGCAGCTTGGCGTTATCAACGACGAGGCCGCCACGCTCGCCCGGGAAGCGGGTTTGGCCGTCATCATGGACCGCTGCCCCAAGATCGAATTCGGACGCCTGAACGCAGAACTGAGCTGGGGCGGCTTCGATTCAGGGGTTATAAGCGCGAAGCGGAGG
>CALDZQ010000094.1 GCA_937944035.1 uncultured Neomegalonema sp.
ACCGTTATCGGGTGATGGTCGTGGCTTGTGCGCCGGTAACTGCAATCAGATTATAAACATCATCAGCGCTGCATCCGCGAGACAGGTCGTTCGCGGGGCGGTTAAGGCCTTGCAAAATCGGCCCGATAGCGCCCGCACCGCCGATACGCTGGGCGATCTTGTACCCGATATTTCCCGCTTCCAAACTCGGAAACACAAACACATTCGCATCGCCTTGTATGGCCGAATCCTTCGCCTTAGATGCCGCAATCGATGGGACGAATGCCGCATCGAATTGAAATTCGCCGTCCATGATAATCTCGGAATTCTGGGTGCGGGCCAGTGTGACCGCTTTGGCGACGTGATCCACACGCTTATGCCGCGCACTGTTCATGGTCGAGAAAGACAGGAACGCAACGCGTGGCTCCTCATCCAGCAAGGCTTTGAATGACCCGGCAGAGGACAGCGCGATTTGCGCCAACTCTTCAGGTGTCGGCTCAACGATCAAACCGCAATCGGCAAAGATAACAGCGCCTTGCTTGGGATGGTGCGGTTTATCCATCAGCATGAGAAAAAAGCTCGAAACAGTACTGACACCGGGACCACGACCGATAACTTGCAAAGCGGCCCGCACCGTTGCTGCCGTCGTGGCGACCGCGCCGCCAATCGTACCCTCCGCATCGCCCTCACGCACCATTAGCGCCGCAAATACAAGCGGATCTGCGACGCTGCGCCTCGCATTGTCGAGGCTGAGACCTTTATGCTGGCGCAGTGTATGGTAGGCGTTCACGTAATGCTGTGTTTTTTCATGCGTTTGAGGATCAATGATCTCAATCTCATTGACCGTTCCGCCGGCACCAATGACAAGTGCTTCTACCGTCTTGCGAGGGCCGATCAGCACGGGCTGCGCGATACCGTCCCGCACAGCGCGCAGCGCGCCCTCGACAATTCTGGGATCTTCGCCTTCAGGCAAGACAATGCGTGCAGGCTTCTTGCGCGCGGTTTCGAGAATTCTGTCCATCGGCCGCATAATCTCTCTCCCCAACGCGAATGCAGTATCACGAAAACTCATAGGGCAGAGAGGGGTTAAATGAGAAGTGTCTTCTCCGGTTAAATCGTTGCGGCAATCTCAATGCGCTCGTCGCCTGCGGTGGCATAGAGCGTTGCTTTGAGGTTATTGGCCAGCTGGTGCGTGAGGAGCAAATTCGCTTCGCGGGATTCCAAATTCCCCAAATCCGATCCTTCACAGATAATTTGGATCGCGCGTTCCGTCAGGCGCGCCTTCGGCCCCTCCGCCGAGATCATCAGGTTCGTCGCCCCTTCCCGCCGTGCGCCAACCCGCAGAATGCCGCCACGCGGCAACGCCTCAAAGCCGATGAGGATCATATTCAACAGCAGCTTCAACACCGCTTTGTCCAGGCTTTGCGTTCCGACTTGCCAATCGAGCTTGGTCGCTCCATCCCCCACCAGTCCGGCGGTAAGGCTTTTTGCCTCGTCAAGCGAAACCATTTCCGAGACATTCCCCGCCACGCCGAAAGCCAGCCGCATAAATTGCAATTTTGCCGAGGCGCTGGCCGCACTGCTGCGGATCAGGAGCATCGCTTGCTCTGTCATTTCGGCGTCTGATTCGTCTTCCAGAATCTCAAGACCATTGTTAACAGCACCCACCGGACTGATTAAGTCGTGACATATCCGTGAGCTAAGCAATGAAGCGAATGTGAGATCAGTCATAAGATCACCGGAATAAGGACGATTATGGGACGTGTGCAGAGGTTTGTTTAGCAAGAAATGAGAGAAGTATGAACGAATTGTTAACGGTGGGGGCTTTGGTCCGGAATCCTGCGATTCCCGACTGGGGTGTGGGCCAGGTGCAATCAGTTATCGGCGACCGCATCACGGTCAATTTTGAGAATGCGGGCAAGCAGGTGATCGATGGTAACGTCGTCACACTCAGTCTGGAGGAATTTTGATCGCATTTATCATCTCACGCTTTCGCCCGTACCCTTTGACACGCCGCACATCGAACCCGGAAGCGGCGAGGCCCCGCCGTACATGACCCGCTGCGCTGTATGTTGAAAGGGTCGCGCCGGGGTTGGAGTGCCGTGCAATCCCGTTCAGAACCGCTTCCTCCCACATTTCAGGGTTACGCGCGGGCGCAAAGCCGTCCAGGAACCACGCATCGGCGCGCCCCGGCCATATCGGCAATGTTTCCCGAATATCGCCCGTGACAAGCGTCAGGCGTGCCGTGCCGAAATCCATAACACCGTTCAAAGGTTGCCATTTTTCCACCAGCTCCGCGCTTTCATCCCGAAGCTCCGGCCAACAGGAAAGCGCCTGCCCGATTTCCTCTGCCTTGAGCGGGTACAATTCGAACGATACGAATTCCAACAACCCTTCAGCTGGCGCGGTTTCCCGCCACAGCTTTAGCGTGGCGCAAAAATTCAAACCCGTCCCAAATCCAAGCTCTGCAATGCGGAACGGCGAGCTGTTCTGCCAACGCTCCGGCAGACCGCATCCGTCATGAAACACATGCCGCGTCTCGGCCAGCCCGTCATCACGTGAATAATACGGATCGTCAAATCGGGTCGAGACGGGGACACCATCTTCCCAACGCAGGTCTTGCGCATTGCTTTCAGGCATGATCGAAGGCCTTTATGGAAGATGTGGTTGTCATAGGTGCGGGTATATTCGGTCTGTCGATTGCGCGAAAGCTGCAAAAGGCGGGGCGCGATGTGCGGATTTTCGAGGCCACGCATGTCGGAGCGGGGTCCAGTGCAACGCCGCTGGGTGTTTTATCGCCACACGCGCCCGATAATTGGAACGAGAAAAAAGAGGCTCAGTTTCAGGCGCTTCGCTCGCTTCCCGCCTATCTGGACACACTTGAACAGGAGACCGGTCTGTCCGTCGGCTACCGCCGGTGCGGCCGTCTTTTGCCGTTAACCACAGAAAACCAGCGCGCGATTTGGACACGACGCGTGGACGACGCGCACGAGAATTGGCAGGGCGAGGCCACGCTTGAAATCGTCGAGCCACCCCAAGATTGGCTCTCCCCTGAAATGGCCCGCTTCGGGGCCGTCTACTGTGGCCTGAGCGCCCGTATAGACGCCCGTGCTTACCTAAGCGCCTTGGCGGCTGCCGTCGGTGAGGCCCGTATTCACACCGGGAAGACACTGGAGCGGCTGGAGCCTCAGACCGCGTTTTTTAGCGACGGTTCACAGATCAGCGCGCGCCGGATTATAATCACAACAGGCACGGATGCTTTCCGTTATCTGCCGGATACCGACAATGGTGAACCCGCCGGGCGGGGCGAGAAGGGGCAAGCGGCCCTTTTCCGGCTTGCGCAAAGCCACGGCGATGACCGTCCCATCGTTTTTTTCGACGGCACATATGTCGTCCCACGGGGCAACGGCATCGTTGCCCTTGGCGCAACGTCCGAACGCCGGTTCGATGCGCCGAACAGCACCGACGCGTTGCTCGATGCTAAAATCGACAAAGCCCGCGCGCTATGCCCCGCGCTGGAGGGTGCTGAGGAGATCGAACGCTGGGCCGCGCTACGCCCCCGTGCAGCGGACAGGCGCTTGTTGGTCGCCCCGCACCCGACGTTGCAAGGCGTCACAATCGCCACGGGCGGCTTCAAAACCGGTCTCGCGATGGCGCATATGCTGGCAGTCTAGAGGATCCTGAACGATATAAGGATTGAAAAACTCTATACTGCAACGATCGCCCCGCGATGCTGCACCACATGCGCCGCACAGGCATGGCCCGCCGCCAGTGCCTCGGCCTGCGATCCTCCCGCCAGTTTCGCCGCGAGATACGCGCCGTTGAAACTGTCCCCCGCCGCCGTCGTATCAACAACCCGCTCCGCCGCCGGATAGTCCTGCGCACTGACCGCCTCACCCAGAGAAAGCGGCCCCGCGTCACCGCGTTTCAACGCACCGACACTGGCATAGCCGCTAAAACGCGTCACCGCTTGCGCCTCGGTTTCGCCGAACAGCGCCATCTCATCATCCAGCGAGGGCAGGGCAATATCCGCCCGCGCCCAGTACGCCGCAATCACCTCCCGCGCCACGTCTTCGCTTTCCCACAGGCGGGGCCGATAGTTGCTGTCAAAGGCGACAGTTTGCTTTGACCCGCGTAAATACTCCAGCAATGCCATACGCATACCGGCAGGCAAAATTGCGAGAGAAATACCGGAGAGATAAAGCCCCTCATACCGCTCAAGGACTGAAAAATCTGCCCCGTGTTCGCACTGAAACATCTCCCGCGCCGCCGCTTGCCCGCGCCAGTAGGTGAAGGATCGCTCGCCGTCATCGGTTGTCGTAATCGCATAGAGGCCCGGAATCCGGTCCGCTGAGGTCTCAATCGCGCCAATCCCGATCCCCTGCGCGGCGATGAATTCCCTGATCTGCGTCGAGAACGGGTCGCTGCCCAGCCGTGTGACGTAATCCACCTCAAAATCCTGCGCGTGGCGTTTGAGGTAAACAGCCGTATTCAGCGTATCTCCCGCCACACCGATGACCGGATGCGGTCCGCCCGTGGACAACTCGATCATCGCTTCACCGATACACGCGAACTTCATGCGGTATCTCCCTGATTTGTGAGCGTTTCCAGATAATCAGCCCTGACACAACGATGATCGCCGCACCCGCTAACGTCCATTGATCCGGCAGGGTGTTGAACACCAGATAGCTGGAAATCGTGAGGTAGATGATAAAGCTGTAGGTGTACGGCATAAGCGCACTTGCGGGCGCAAACCCGTGCGCGCGGGTCATCAGCTCGTGTCCCGACCATCCCCAAATTCCCAACGCGGCCAGCAACAGCCAATCCGTCACGCCCGCCGGGTTTTGCCACTCCGCGATTGCGAACGGCAAAAAGACCAGCGTGCCGACCACACCGGCGTATAGCTGCAATGTCTGTGTGGCGACAATACCGGACAGCTTGCGCGTGAGGATCGAATAAAGCGCCAGCGCCAATGTATTGATAACGCTCAGGATCGCCGCCCAGTGAAACGTCTCCCCGAACGGACGGATCACGATCAGCACACCCAGAAAGCCCAGCATAATCGCAAACGCCCGCCACGGCCCGACCTTCTCACCCAGCAGCGGCCATGACAGCAGGCACACCAGAACCGGGGCCGAAAACATGATCGCCGAGGTGACGGTCAGCGGCAGATACCGCAGCGCCATAAAGTTCAGCCCCGTCGACGCCGCCAATAAAAGCGAGCGCAGCAGGACCAACCCGAACCGCTCGGTTGCAAAGCGGTCAAGACTGAACCCGCCGCGCGAGACGCTGCCAAAGCTGATAACAAAATGCCCCGCATAGCGGACGAACGCGATTTGCAGCGCGGGCAATCCCGCAATCGCCAGCCACTTTACCGTCGTGTCCAGCATCGCGAAAAACAGATACGCGACCAGCATCATGATGATGCCGAGTGTCGGCTGATCCGAATTCGCCCGCGCTGCGATTGACATTTTACGCTGTGAACTTTGCCGCGTAGAAATCGATCATCTGGCTGACCATATCGTCCCCGCGCTCGGCCTCCGTCGCCGCGCGCAGCGCACCCAGCGCACCGGGGGCCATAACGCTCTCCACGCCCGCGTCCTTGGCCATTTGATCGTAATAGCCCACATCTTTCGCGGCATTCTTGATCGCAAAGGCCAGCATCGACGGGTCTTTATCAACCCCATATGCTTTGACGAAATCCATCATGCCGGAGTGCAGCGGTCCGGCGGACATGACGTTATACAGCTTTTCACGGTCGATTCCGGTGATGTCGGCCATCGCAAACGCTTCGGCCATCGCATTGGCGACGGTCATGCCGAAAAAGTTGTTCATCAGCTTGATCGTATGGCCGGACCCCAGCGCACCAAGGTGAAAGACGTTCTCACCAAGGTCTTTGAGCACAGGCTCCACCTTCGCAAATGCCGCCTCATCTCCCGCCGCCATAATGTTCAGCAAACCATCCTTGGCATGAGCGGGTGTCCGGCCCAGCGGAGCATCCAGGTAAGCCCCGCCCGCCGCCGCAACTTCCCCGCCCAGCGCACGGGTGCTGCCCGGCAGGGACGTGCCGAAATCAACCACAGTCGCGCCTTTTCGCAGGCCCGCGATCACCCCGTCATCGCCCCGCATCCGGCCCTCAACGCTGGCGCTGGTGTCCATGCACAGCATGATGATGTCGCTGGCGGCGGCAACCTCACGCGCGGTTCCAACTTCAGTAGCACCGCGCGCCACGGCGGCGTCTATATTCGGGCGCGAGCGGTTGGCGGTGACTGTCAGGGCATACCCCAAATCCTGCATCCGCCCGACCATTGCCGCACCCATCAGGCCGAGGCCGATAAAGCCGATTTCCGGTTTCGTCATTTCTGTATTCCCTTTGTCAGTTCATAGTCCAAGTCACGGATGTAAATTGTGTTATCCCAGTGCGGCTTCAATTTTAAGTGCTGTTTCCAGAGTTTTACGCGCATCCGCCACATCAATCAAAGGCGCGGCCGCGTTCTCCATCACATCGACAAAATGCTCAAGCTGCGCGTCCAACGGCACAACGCGTTCCACGGCGATCCTTGCAGGCTCAGGCGCTTGCGACCAATCCGCCGCCCCCGACCAGTGCGTCAGTGACGGGAAAGCGATCCCGCCGCCCGTCCCCGTAATCCACCACATATCCTGTCCCGTGGCGGCGATATTCGGGTTTTCCCCCGTTCCCGCCTCAAACCCCCAGGGACCGGGCGCTGTGTCCGCAAAGCTGATCGCGGCCGTCGCACCTGACGCAAACGACAGCGCGACCGCACCGCTTTCGACCCGCCCCGCCTGCCGCACAGGCTGTGCGCCCAGACCTGCCACTGCCGTGACATCGCCCAGCACAAACCGTAACAAATCAACGTCATGCACGAGATTAATCATTACCGGACTGCCGCCTTGCGTGCGCCAATTTCCCGCAAAGTAATCATCGGGCTTGCGCACGGCCCATATCATCGTCGAGGTCACGGGTTGACCGATAGCCCCCTCCGCAATCATCGCCTTCAGTTTTTGTACGCTCGGATGATAACGGCGGTGATGGCCCACCAGACTGCTCACACCCGTCCCGGCAATCACATCGGCCAATGCATCCGCATCCGCCAGCGTTCCCGCCACAGGCTTTTCGATCAACACACCCCAGCCGCGCCGTGCGGCAAAGATACCATGCGCTGAATGCAGGTCCGTCGGCGTCGCGATAATCGCCCCGTCCACGGGCGCATCCACCGCGTCCATATCGCTGAAATAGCGGCACGGCTCCGTGTGCCGCGCGGGATCGGGATCGACCACTCCGACCAGCTCACAACGCGGATGAGGGGCCACCGACCGCGCATGGCGCACGCCGATCAGCCCGCCCCCGACAACGACGATCCGCTTCACATCACCGCCCCGATCTGCCACGGCACAAACTCGTAATCGCCCAAGCCCTGCGCCTCGGATTTCGAGGCTTCACCGCTGGCCACCCGCAGGAACAGTTCGTAGATTTCGCGGCCCTTCTCCTCAAGGCTAACGCCCCCGGTCAGCATCGTGCCCGCATCAACATCCATATCCTCGACCATCCGCGCGGCCATCACAGAGTTGGTTGCCACTTTGATTGTCGGCGCAGGCTTAGACCCGAACGCCGAGCCGCGCCCCGTGGTAAAGCACACCAGATTACACCCGCCCGCAATCTGCCCCGTCACGCTGGCGGGGTCATAGCCGGGGCTGTCCATGAACGTGAAACCCTTCGCCCGCACAGGTTCGGCATACTTATACACCCCCGTCAGCGGCGTGGTCCCGCCCTTCGCCGCCGCCCCCAGTGATTTCTCAAGGATCGTGGTCAGGCCGCCCTTCTTATTGCCGGGGCTGGGGTTGTTATCCATGCTGCCCTTGTTGCGCGCGGTGTAATCCTCCCACCACCGGATCAGGCCGATCAGCCTGTCTCCCGTCGCCCGGTCAACCGCCCGCCGGGTCAGCAAATGCTCGGCCCCGTAAATTTCCGGCGTCTCGGCCAGCACCCCCGTGCCGCCCTGCGCGACCAGCAAATCACAAGCATAGCCCAGCGCCGGATTCGCTGTGATCCCGCTCCACGCATCCGACCCGCCGCATTGCAGCGCCACGGTCAGTGCGGAGGCGGGGCAGGGCGTGCGCACGGCCTCATTGGCCAGCGGCAGCATCGCCATGACCTTCTCAATTCCCAATTCAATCGTCCGCCTCAGGCCCGCAACCGATTGAATATTCATCGTCTGGAACATCGGCCCTTGCTTGAGGCCATAGGCTTCCAGCAGCCAATCGATCTGGTTCATCTCGCACCCCAGACCCACCATCAACACGCCCGCGTGGTTCGGATGCTTGGCATAGCCCCACATCACCCGTTGCAGCGCCTCAAACCCGTCACCGCTATCGGCCATGCCGCAGCCTGTGCCATGCACAAACGCGGCAACGCCGTCCACATTCGGATAATCGGCCAGCAGCTCCGGCGTGAAATGCGCCGCGATCATCCGCGCCGCCGTCGCCGAGCAATTCACGGAGGTCACAATCGCAATGTAATTGCGCGTCCCCACGCTCCCGTTCTCACGCTGATAACCCATGAAGGTGTCCTGCTCCCCCTCTGCCACAGGACAGACGGGCCGCAAATCCGTACCGAATTCATACGCGGTTTCGGTATTGCGGAAATCCACATTATGCGTGTGAACATGCTCTCCGGGCGCAATATCCGTCGCGGCATAACCGATCAGATTCGCATATTTGCGCACCTCGCCCCCGGCTGCAATCGCGGCGGTCGCGATCTTGTGGCCGGAGGGGATCAACGCGCTTGTCGCCGTCCCCTCAACCGCCACCCCCACCTCTAAAGCACGGCTGGCGGTGACGACGTTGTCAGCCGGATCAAGACGGATAAAGTCCATAGCGCCCACCGCCTATTTGAAGAACATCGTCAGTTCAGGGAAGAACAGGATCATCATCAAAACGCACATCTGGATGCCGATAAAGGGCAGGAAGCCCCGGAAAATATCCGGCAGCGTAATATGCGGCGGCGCGACCGATTTGAGATAGAACGCCGCCGGCCCGAAGGGCGGTGACAGGAAACTGACCTGCATATTCACGCAGAACAACACCCCGAACCAGATTGACAGATGGCTCGGCGTCAGTGATCCCAGCAGCCCGATTTCCTCAATCGGCAGGCGCTGCACAATCGGCAGGAAGACAGGGATAATCAGCAAGACGATCCCGACCCAATCCATGAACGCGCCCATGAACAATAGGATCAACATCATGGTCAGCAGGATCAGCGTGGTGGACATTTCCGCCCCGACGATCAGGTCCGCCACGAAACGCGGCCCTCCGGCCAGCGTGTAAGCGCCTGACAGTGCCGCCGCGCCTATCGTCACCCAGATGATCGTCCCCGTCGAGCGCAAGGTCCGCATCAGGCTGTCCCAAACCAGATCGAAAGACGCCTCACCCCGCAGCAGCGCGATCACAAACACCGTCACAGCGCCCATTCCTGCGGCCTCGGTAATCCCGGTGATGCCGCCATAGATCGAGCCGAGCACCACGCCAATCACCATAATCGGCGGCACAAGCCCTTTGCCCATGCTCCACCCCGTCGCCGTGCGCTTCCACCCGAAGGCCAGCAGCATAAGCACCAGCGTAAACGCGACGATACCGCCGAACCACGGCACATAATCGGCACTGCCGAACAGGATCGGGTCCACCCCGTCGCCCTTATCGATATTTTGCCCGGACCATGTGAAGAACAGCGCGCGGAAAAACAGCATCGCGCACAGGCCGCCGATAACGACGTTCAGGAACGCCAGAAACAGGCCCAGCTTTTCCTTGCCCACAGGCTCGCCGGGAACCGGATCGGGCAGGGGGGCATCTTCGGGGTGCATCCGTGTGCGGATCACGATGTAGAGAATAATCAGACTGGCCAGCAGGAACCCCGGCACAAACGCCGCCGTGAACAGCGCTTTGATCGAAGTTTCCGTAATCAGGCCGTAGATAATCAACACAATCGACGGCGGGATCATCGTCCCCAGAGAGCCGGATGCGCAGATCGTCCCGATGGCGAGGTTTTGGTTATACCCCAACCGCAGCATTTCCGGCAGCGCGATCAGGCCCAGCAGAACCACCTCACCGCCGATAATCCCCGACATCGCCGCCATGATGACAGCCATAATCGAGGTGACAATCGCAATCCCCCCGCGCGTCCGGTTCAGCCAGACATTCAGCGAGGCATACATATCCCGCGCGATCCCGGACCGCTCCAACAACGCGGCCATGAAGATAAACAGCGGGATCGAGATCAGAACATAATCTGTCAGCAACCCGTATATCTTCTGGGTCAGCAGATACAGCGGCCCCGTCCCCGGTCGCCCCGTCAAAACCCCGTCCCCGAACGTCCAAGGCGCGGTCAGAAGCGCAGGCTCGAACTTCATCACCATCACCAACACGGCGAGAATGGCCGAGGCCATGCCTAGCGGCATCCCGATGGCGAGCAGAACGATCAGTCCGACCATGAGGACCAATGAAATGGTTGCAATATCCATCAGTTTTTCCTCGCGATGTCGAATTCGGCAGGATCATCAGCACCGACAGCGGCGCGCAGTTTCGCCAGCTCATCCGCATCAATATCATCGGCGGCAGTGTGTTTTTTCGGCTCGACATTCCAGTCGCAGACCAGATTAACAATCGCTTGCAGCGCAACCAGAGTCACCGCGATCAGCACCATCGGCTGGATCGTCGCGGGCAGCGGCGGATCAAACGCCGTGCCGAATGTCTCCCACTTATACAGCTTGTTCACGAACACCTGCTTGTAGCTTCCGTAAACGAGGAAGAACGCAAACAGCGCGATGAACAGGGTCGAGAGACAGTCGAAAAACCGCTGCACCCAGCGCGGCATCACATCGTACAGCAGGAAAATGCGGATGTGACAGCGCTGTTGCATCGCGTAAATTCCGGCGGTCAGAAACACGAAACCCGCAATCCACAGCGTTAATTCATTCGCCCACAGCGTTGGCCGCTCAAACACATAGCGCAGCAGCACCTCGTACATCATCACGCCCGTCATCAGCGCGATCAGCATCATGGTCAGCCGCCCGATGAACATCGAAATCTTGTCGATGCCGCGCATTTCCTCAAATTCCATCGGCGCGCGGTTCACCGTTTTCACGCCCAGGTATCCGAGGATCGGCAGCGCAATCAGCGCGGCCCAGTCATAAATATCCGTATACCCGCCAAACAATCCCGCCGTGTCCGGCGTCACATCATTCACAAGATGAATGGCCGCGATCTGGTCGAATTTCGATTGCTGGGGATACGAGAGAAAATCCAGCATATACGCGGGCAGATGCCAAATCGCCCATCCGGAGGCGACGATGAATGCCAGCGGTATCACCCACTCCCAAAAGCCACCCGATTTGGCGGTCTCATCCATTTTGCTTACTCCCCCGCGTGTCATTTTTTTCAGGCGACACGGTAATGGTCGATAAAGTCGCGATCCGGCTCGACGCCGATTCCCGGCGCGGTTGGAATGGCGACACTGCCCCCGTTCTCCGCGACTTGCTTTTGTATATTCAACGGCTCTTTGAGCAGATTGTCACGGAACTTGTTGTCCGTCGTATCAAACTCCAAAAGCGGCTCACGCGGGTGCAATCCGCCGGGCAGCGGCGGCATCGCTGCGAT
>CALDZQ010000095.1 GCA_937944035.1 uncultured Neomegalonema sp.
GAATCGTTGACGGTGGCGGGGTACATGTTGTGCGGGCGCTCGAATTGCGCTTCGACCTGATGCGCGGCGGCGATGTTGGTGACGATGCGCTCGATCTGCTCATAAGTCCGCTCGTGCAGCGCGTCGTTGAAGCTGCGCACCGTGCCGCCGAGAAAGGCGGTTTCAGGAATGACATTGAAGGCATCGCCCGCCTGAAAAGTGGTCACGGAAATCACCGCCGATTCCAGCGGATCAACGCGTCGCGCCACGATGCTTTGCAGGGCTTGAACGATGGCCGCGCCGCAGACGATGGGGTCGATGCACATATCGGGCTTGGCCGCATGGCCGCCCAATCCGGTGAGGGTGACGCGGAATTCGTCTGATGCGCCCAGCAGCGGGCCGCGCCGTGTGAGGAACTGTCCGACGGGCTTGCCGGGCCAGTTGTGCATCCCATAGACCGAGCGGCAGGGGAAGCGGTCGAACAGGCCGTCTTCGATCATCGCCTTGGCCCCCGCACCGCCCTCCTCGGCGGGCTGGAAGCAGAAATAGACCGTGCCGTCGAACGCGCGGGTTTGCGCCATATGCTGCGCGGCGCCCAGCAGCATGGTGGTGTGCCCGTCATGCCCGCAGGCGTGCATCTTGCCGTCGGTCAGCGAGCGGTGGGGCACGTCGTTGATTTCGTGGATCGGCAGCGCGTCCATATCCGCGCGCAGCATGATCGCGTTTGCCTCACCGCCGGGACCGTTGCGCCCGTGCAGCACGCCGATGACGCCGGTTTGGCCGATGCCCGTCTCGACCGCGTCAAAACCCATCGCCCGCAGGCGTTCGGCGACCACTTTGGCGGTGCGGTGCTCTTCGTAATTGAGTTCGGGATGCTGGTGGAAATCATGCCGCCATGCGCGCAGTTCCGGTGCGGCGTCGGCGATGGAATTGACGAGGGGCATGGGTGCGCTCCGGTTATTTCTGTCCGAACAGACGGCGCGGAATCGTCCTAGAAGTCAAGCGCCAACCCGTCCCGCAGGACCGCCTGTGCGGCGGGGCTGTAGCTGATTTCATCGCGCTCATGGCGTTCGCCATCGTGCAGGATCAGGGGCGCACACAGGCTCAGCGGGGCGCGGGAGCCTTTGCGGGCGCGGACGATAATGCGGCTGGCGGCATGGCCTGTGCGGGAGGCGAGGGGCTTGATGCGGATGTCACCCGCGCGGGTTTGCAGTGCCGACAGCAGGTCCGGCAGACGCTCTGCCCGGTGGATGATGGTCAACCAGCCACCCTCACGCAGCCGCCGCAAGCCGCAATCGACCCAATCGGCGAGCGATATATCCGTGCGGAATGCGCCGTCTTTGCCGTCATCCTCCGTCGCGGTCGAGGCATTTGCGTCGAAATAGGGCGGGTTGGCGATGACGTGGTCGAAGGTCAGGGCGCGCAGGTCTTTCGGGGGCCGCTCGACCACGCCCTCATGAACCGTCAGTGCAACGCCGAGCCGGTCGGCATTCGCGCGCGCCAATGCGGCGTAGCCGGGTTGAAGTTCCAGACCGTGCAAGACCACACCGGGGGCGCGCTGTGCGAGACAAAAGGACGCGACTCCGGCCCCGCAGCCAAGCTCCAGTACGCTTTGCCCCGCCCGCACAGTGCAAGATGCGGCCAATAAGACGGTGTCGGAGCCGGACCGGTAGCCGGCGCGCGGTTGCCTGATTTGCAGTTTGCCGCCGAGAAAGTCATGCGTATCAAGCTCTTGATCGCTAAACTCTTTTTCGCGCATCAGGCATCTTCGCTGATGTCGATATTCACAAGGCGCATAATCTCGCGCGCTTCGTTGAGATCTTCCTCCTGGACCATCAGTCTACGGGGGAATGCGCCGATCCCGCCCTCCATAACGCTCATGTGGACGTCGAAAACGAAGGCCTCTATACCTTCAGCCTTGAGATATGCTGTGGCAGCGTTGATTGTGATCGGATCGGTTGTTTTCAACAGTACTTGCATGGCGTGTTACCTGATATGCGAACATCGTGCGTAGCATCTATGCTGCGGGCGGTCTTGTCAAAGTGCGCAAACCAAGGACGAACCGAATTGATGACAGGTGCAGTGCAGTCAAAGGCCCGTGTCAGCGAAGTGGCACGTGTTCCTGTCGAGCGGATCACCCAGGCGCTGTCATCGGAGATGGCGCAGGTTGATGCGATTCTGACGACCCAGCTGAACAGCTCGACCGATCTGATCCCGCAAGTCGCCTCGCATTTGATTCGCGCCGGGGGCAAGCGGGTGCGGCCTTTGTTGACGCTCGCGAGTGCGCGGTTGTGCGGCTATGAGGGCGACCATCATATCCGGTTGGCGGCGGCGGTGGAGTTTATCCATACCGCCACGCTGCTGCATGATGATGTGGTCGACGGCAGCGCCACGCGGCGGGGGCGGCCTGCGGCGAACCGGCTGTATGGCAACAAACCCAGCATTCTGGTGGGCGATTTCCTGTTCAGCCGCGCGTTTCAGCTGATGGTTGAGACGGGATCGGTTGAGGTTCTGCGCATCCTCTCAACGGCCTCGGCGGTGATTGCCGAGGGTGAGGTGATGCAGTTGTCCACCGCGAACAATCTGGCCACGACCGACGAGGACCATCTGGCCGTGATCCGTGCCAAGACGGCGGCGCTGTTTGCGGCGGCGACCGAGGTTGGCGGCGCGATTGCGGGCGCGCCATCCGAACAGGTCGAGGCGCTGCGGGTGTATGGCGATTGTCTGGGCATCGCGTTCCAACTGGCCGATGATGCGCTTGATTATGCGGGCAGTGAAGGGGCGACGGGCAAGGATTCCGGCGATGACTTCCGCGAGGGCAAGGTGACGGCGCCGATCCTGAACGCCTATGCGGCGGCGGAAACCGCTGATGAGCAGGCGTTCTGGAAGCGGGTTATCGAAAAGAGCGATCAGCAGGACGGCGATTTTGAACACGCGCTGGGCCTGATTAAACGGCACGGCGCGGTCGAGCGGACCCTTGCCGATGCGCGCCGCTATGGCGATCAGGCGCGGGCGGCCATTGATGTCTTCCCGCAAAGCGCGTTGCGCGATGATCTGCGTGATCTCATCGGCTATGTCGTTGATCGGGACCGCTGAAACATCCGTAACGAAAATGCGAACAATTGTTTGTCGGGAATGGGGGCGGTTTATCTTATTGTAGCTTCAAATATGATCTTAAAAGTTTCGATCATAATTGGAGACTTCAGATGGCCCGAACCGACGCCTTTGGCTACGATCTTACCGTAACATCTCAAGAAGCCGTTGCCGCTTGGGACCGCACTGTTCAAGCATTCCTGGCCCATGCCGCCGCGACACCGACGCATCTGGGTGCGGCGTTGGAGGCCGAGCCGGATTTTGCGCTGGCGCATGTGGCCAAGGGCTTCTTCATGCTGTTGCTGGGCCGGCGGGAGTTGATCGATACGGGGCAGGAGGCGTTCGAGACCGCATCGCGGATCGTGGGGACCGCTTCCACCGCCCGCGAACGCGCTTATGTTGATGCGTTGGGCCTTTATCTGACAGGTGATATGCGCGGTGCGGCGGATGCGATGGACCGGACGCTGTTGGCCTATCCCCGCGATGCGCTGGCGTTGAAACTGGTGCAGGCGATGCGGTTTGTGATGGGCGACGGGGCCGGAATGCGGGCGTCGATTGAAGCGGTGCTGCCCCATTATGACGATCATGCCGCTGCGCCTTACGTCAACGGCTGCTACGCTTTTGCGTTGGAGGAGACGGGCGATTATCGGGCGGCCGAGGCGCGGGGCCGCGATGCGGTGCTGCGGGCGCGCGATGATGCCTGGGGCGTTCATGCGGTGGCGCATGTGTTTGACATGACCAACCGCGCGCAGGAGGGCGTCACATGGCTGGTGAACCAGCCGGAGACATGGGCGCATTGCAACAATTTCCGCTATCACGTCTGGTGGCATCTGGCGCTGTTCCACCTGGACCGGGGCGAACATGCGGAGGTGCTGCGCCTCTATGATGCTGAAATCCGGGCCGAGCATACCGATGATTATCGCGACATCTCCAACGCCGCGTCGCTGCTGATCCGGCTTGAACTGGACGGTGTCGAGATCGGCAACCGTTGGGAGGAACTCGCGGCGATTTGTGAGAACCGGACGGAGGACGGTTGCGTGGTCTTCGCTGATCTGCATTACGTGTTGGCACTGGCGAGCGGGGATAAAGCGCAGAGCGCGCAACGCTTGCTGCACACGATGCAACGGAATGCGCAGATGCAACAAGCGACGACGATGGGGCAGGTCTCCGCCGAAGCGGGGGTTCCCGCCGCCGAGGGGCTGATCCGGTTCGCCAATGGTGACTATGCGAGCGCGTTTTCAGCGTTGAAAGCGGCGCGACCGGCGATCCAAACGGTCGGCGGCAGTCACGCCCAGCGCGATGTGTTCGAGCGGCTGACGATTGATGCCGCCTTGCGCGCCGGGATGATGGGCGAGGCGCGGGGGCTGATCCATGACCGGACCCGCCGCCGGGGCGCGCTGGACGGTTATGCTGAACGCCGCCTTGAGCGGATCGGGGTGTTGGAAGCGGATATGGCGGAGGCTCTGTGATTTCAGGGTGTTGCCCTCTGACGGGTGCGTTGGATCCTGCTTTCCGGTGTCATCATCCGCGAAGGCGGATGATCCGGTCTCGTGTTTTAAGGTATAATCAAACAGATTTCGCGAGTCTGGATTGTCCGCCTGCGCGGACAATGACAATCGCGCTCAATACAGGGCATAACATATGAACGCGCCTATCGACAATTCGGCTGCGGCGCGGGAGGCGCGGCGTGATCCGCGTCTCGACTTTTTTCGCGGGCTGGGGATGTTCATCATCCTGATCGCGCATACGCCGTGGAATACGTGGAATAACTGGATTCCGGCGCGGTTCGGATATTCGGATGCGACCGAAATCTTTGTTTTCTGCTCCGGTGCGGCCTCGGCCATCGCGTTTTACAAATCCTTTGAGCACAAGGGGTGGTGGATCGGCACGGCGCGGGTCGCCTATCGGATTTGGCAGCTGTATTGGTGTCACATCGCGATTTTCTTCACGATCCTCACGGCGCTTATCATCGTTGACAATGTCCTGGTTGATGCCAGTCGGAACTATGTCGGGGTGTTGAATCTCAAGCGGTTTTTGGCTGACCCGCAGGCGTTTTTACCGGCCCTGTTCACGCTGAGCTACGTGCCGAATTATTTCGATATTCTGGTGATGTATATCGTTGTGCTGGCGTTGATGCCCGTGGTTGTGGGGCTGTATCAATGGCGCGGTCCCGTTGCGGCGATGGGGTTTTCCGTGGCGTTGTGGGCGCTGGTCAGTCAGCCGTGGCTGGTGTTTTTGGACGTGCCGGTTTTTACAGGACTGAACCTGCCCGCCGAACCCGTCGGCGATCCGCGCACGTGGTTTTTCAATCCGTTTTGCTGGCAGCTGATCTTCTTCACAGGATTTGCGTTTTCGCTGGGCTGGATACCCAAACCGCCCGTGACCTGGTGGTTGATCCTGATCGCGCTGGCCATTGTGTTGGTGTCGATCCCGCTTGATCCTGACGGCGTTCCGGCGAACCGTTTTTTCCAATCCCGTCCCGATCTTGCGCCGGTTTACGAGCAGATACGGGCGTTCCGGGCAGAGGTCGGTCCGCTGCAATCGAAGACGTTTTTCGGGTTGTTCCGCTACATCCATTTCCTCGCGCTGGCCTATCTGGTGTGGTCGCTGGCGGGAGATAAGGGGCATCGGCTGCCGCGCGCGGGCCTGGGCGGCGGGTTTGTTACCATCGTCCGGCGCGTGGGGCAGCAATCACTGGCGGTGTTTATCGCTAGCCTGCTGATCGCGCGGCTGCTGGGCGTGGTGCTGGGCGAGATGGACCCGGACGGGCGCGGCGGTGAAGGAGCGGCGCTGTGGGTGGTGATCTGCGTCAATCTGACCGGATTCGCGCTGATTATCGCCGTTGCCTATATCGCGAAATACTTCCGGAACCCGCCGTGGCAACAGGTTTGAAGATTTTTCTGTAACCTGCCCTAGCGTTACTGTATGCTTGTGGCAACGAAAGCCCGTAAACTGGGAGAGAGCTATGCGCCTGTCGATGATTGCCGCTGCGGTGGCCTTTTCTTTTGCGTCCTCAACCGCAATCGCGGCGGGGTCGGTTGGACCTTCGGCGGGATCGCAGACCGGGACATGGAGCGAGTTGCGCGACGAGATTTACGGGGATCGCGAGATCACCAAAGCGCCGGACGGCTTGCTCAATCTTGAAGTCCCTTACCGCGCCGCAAACGATACCCGTGTGCCGGTTTCCGCCTCGGTCAAGTTTGACGACGGGCGGACGATCAAGTCTGTGACGCTGATTATCGACGAAAATCCGATGCCTGTATCCGCTGATTTTGCGATGAACAGCCCGCAAACGGCGTTCTCCACCAGCGTGGCGATGCGCCTGAACGGGCCGTCCAATGTGCGTGCGATTGTCGAGACGGATGATGGCGATCTTTATATGGCGTCGTCCTTTGTGAAGACCGCCGGACAAGGCGCGTGTGCGGCCCCGCCCACCACGGGTGTCGAAGAAGCGTTGGCGTCGCTGGGCCAGATGGATCTCAAAGGATTCGGGATGCCGAAAACCGCGA
>CALDZQ010000096.1 GCA_937944035.1 uncultured Neomegalonema sp.
AGATGGGCGGCACTGTCAGCTTCGAGAGCATCGAGAACGAGGGATCGACCTTCTGGCTCGAAATTCCCCTGCGGGACCGGATCACGGAAGACCGCACACAGTCGATACGCAACAGCGCATAGACCCGGATGCGGGGCAAAAGCGCCCGGACGAGGGGACAAATGAGGGGACAGGAAAATCGCCCCTCCCTGAAAGAGACTTTGAACCAATATTCCAGACTGCAATGATGGTGCGCTCTGAAAGCGCAATCTCGCACACGGAAAGCTCTCATCGTTTCTGCGAAACGACTGCCACCTGTGAGATTTCGAGAGCTTGCCGCGTTTCGCTGCGCGAAAAGCGTGTGGTGCGGTCCAGTGGAGCAGCCTCGAACACCAAAGGCTCTCATCGTTTCTGCGAAACGATTGCCGCCTGTGAGATTTCGAGAGTTTGCCGCATTTCGCTGCGCGAAAAGCGTGTGGTGCCCCCGGACGGAATCGAACCGCCGACCTTCGGTTTACAAAACCGCTGCTCTACCAGCTGAGCTACAAGGGCATGAGCGCATTCATACCGTGGAAAATGTAAAGCGCAAGTATCCAAATGCTGAAAAATTTCATTGATGCACAGCGGGCGCGGCCGGGTGGCACAATCGGATATGCGGGGCCGGGCGCCATCGCGATTCAGGCCGTGTGATTTTCACAAACTTCCTCTGGCCTCCGTTCACCTTCCGTGCTAACGCGGTGATATGGAGCAAAAATTGCGCGTTATTGGGATTGATCCGGGGCTGCGGCGGACCGGTTGGGGGATTGTGGACCTTGTCGGGTCACGCCTGAAGCATGTGGCGCATGGCGTCGTTACGGCTAAGGGCGATGATCTGGCCCAGCGCCTCGCGGATCTGCGGCGTTCGCTATCGGCTGTCTTCATCGAACATTCCCCGCAGGCCGCCTCGGTCGAGCATACATTCGTCAACAAGGACGCGGTCGGCACGTTGAAGCTGGCCCATGCCCGCGCCATCGCTTTGCTCGTTCCGGCGGAGGCGGGGATTCCGGTGGCCGAATACGCGCCGAATGCGATCAAGAAAGCGGTGGTCGGTGTCGGTCATGCGGATAAAGATCAGGTGGCGCATATGATACGGCTGTTGCTGCCCGGTGTCACGCTGACGGGGTCCGACGCCGCCGATGCGCTGGCCGCCGCGATCTGTCACGCGCACCGCGCCCCTGCGCTCAGCCGCCTTGCCGCATTGGATGCGACATGATCGGGCGGTTGACCGGACAGGTCGCCCATGTGGGCGAGGATCACGCGCTGATCGATGTGAACGGCGTCGGCTATATCGTCTATTGCGGCGCGCGCACGCTGGCCGGATTGCCGAAACCGGGCGAGACGGTGGCGCTTTATACCGACTTGCTGGTCCGCGAGGATTTGTTGCAACTCTTTGGCTTCGGCTCGCTGTTGGAGCGTGATTGGCACAAGCTGCTGACCACGGTTCAAGGTGTGGGCGCGAAAGTGTCGATGGGGATTCTCAGCACATTGGGGACCGAAGGTGTGAACCGCGCGATTGCGCTGGGGGATGCGGCCACGGTCAAACGCGCACCCGGCGTGGGGCCGAAACTGGCGACCCGCATCGTCAACGAACTGAAATCCAAAGCTCCGGCGATGATGGCCGCATCCGCCCCGAAATCGGCTGCCGGATTATCTCCTGCGACCGCTGAAACGATTCCTTTGGTCGAAGTTGAGCAGGGTGCGAGTGCCGACGCGCTCTCGGCGCTGGTTAATTTGGGCTATCAGCACGGCGAAGCGGCGGAGGCCATCGCACGGGCGGCAATGGATGCGCCGGACGCCGATGCCGGCGCGCTCATCAAAGCGGCCCTGCGCGCGCTTGCACCGAAGGGGTAGAGGATGCCGCTGAAATTCAATGATCTTCTGGCCAGAGAAGCCATCGATTCGGCGGAAACAGCTGTAATCCTCCATACTCCGCGCGAACAAAAAATCAGAACACTTATGCCGTTATGGGCAACTGAGCGGCCTGAACTTCTGGATACTTACCAGAGCACCCATTCCCGCAATCCTGAGGCGACTTTGAAAAAGCGCCGTTTTGCCGCTTCCTTCGTGAATCTGATGGATCGCAGTTTTATTTTTATTGGCCTTTTTGAAAATTTGGGTGGCAGTTTCCATAGTTTTGCGGAAATCGACTCTTTGCCGCAGTTCCGTTCCCTCTATGAATGTACGGACGCCACGCCTTTTTGCGATGAGGATCATGGAGCAGTCCAAGGCCGCGTTGTGTTTCGTCTCGTAAGGATGTCCGACTTATCAGAATTTACGGGACGACTGCGCGTCGTTGCTCCTGACGCGCCGCGCCCTTATATCCGCAAGGCGGAAAACCTGGATCTCACTGTCCTTTCTCTATCCGAAGAAGGCTACGGGGATCGCACTGTGACAGATTGGCGTCGTTTGACACTGACCAAAGCTGAAATTGATGTGCTTCCGTCACTGTGGACTGCTACGTTGTCACAATGGCGGGGCATATACCTGATCGTTGATGAGAAGGATGGTGCGCGGTATGTCGGTTCCGCTTACGGCGCGGAGAACCTGCTTGGACGCTGGCGGGAGCATATTCGTAAAGATCGGGGCGTCACGGTTGAATTACGCCACCGTAATACGAAGACATTCCGGTTCAGCATTCTCCAAAGAGTATCGCCTGATATGCAGGTCGATGAAATTGTCGCACTGGACAATGACTGGAAGTTGCGCTTGCACACCATCGAGTTTGGATTGAATCTCGCATGACCGACGACGAAGCCCGCCTGATCGATCCCGCCGCGCTGGAGGCCGATGTCCCTGACAAAGCGTTGCGGCCGCAAAATCTGGACGAATTCATCGGCCAGGAAGCCGCCCGCGCCAATCTGCGGGTGTTCGTGGAGGCCGCGCGCAAGCGGGGCGAGGCGATGGATCATGTGCTGCTGCACGGTCCTCCGGGTCTTGGCAAAACCACCCTCGCACAGATTGTCAGCCGTGAGTTGGGCGTGAATTTCCGCATGACCTCCGGCCCCGTGATCGCGCGGGCGGGGGATTTGGCGGCGGTTCTGACCAATCTTGATGCGCGGGATGTGCTGTTTATCGACGAAATTCATCGCCTGAATCCGGCGGTCGAGGAAATCCTCTATCCCGCTTTGGAAGACTTTGAACTTGATCTGGTGATTGGCGAAGGTCCGGCGGCGCGGACGGTGCGGATTGACTTGCAGCCCTTTACGCTGGTCGGGGCGACCACGCGGCTTGGGTTGCTGACCACACCGCTGCGGGATCGTTTCGGGATTCCCGTGCGGCTGAACTTCTATGAGGTCAGCGAGCTGGAGCTGATCGTCACGCGCGGCGCGCGGCTGTTGGGTGTTGAGATAACCCCGGATGGCGCGACCGAGATCGCGAAGCGCTCGCGGGGCACACCCCGTATTGCGGGGCGTTTGCTGCGGCGTGTGCGCGACTTTGCCGTGGTCGAAAGCGATGGCCGCATCACCCGCGACCAAGCGGATAAAGCGCTCAAGCGGCTGGAGGTTGACGTTGCCGGATTGGATGCGCTCGACCGCCGCTATCTGATGTGCATCGCCGAGAACTACGGCGGCGGTCCGGTCGGTGTCGAGACGCTGGCAGCTGCGCTTTCCGAGGCCCGTGACGCGATTGAAGACGTGATTGAGCCTTATCTGCTGCAACAGGGTCTGATCGCCCGCACCCCGCGCGGCCGGATGCTGGGCCGCAAAGCCTGGGCGCATCTCGGCCTTGATGCACCGCGCAAAACGGGCGAGGATGCGCCGGACTTGTTCGGGTAGCAATCTCCGGCGTCAGCGCATCACAAACAGGTTTGCGATCGGCTCGTATGACGTGTTGATCCACACAATCCCGGCCCGCACGGCATCCGTCACACGCAGCTTAATAACCAACCTATCGAGGACCTGGGATTTCAGCTTTCAGCGAAGCCTTTGATTTAATGGTGCCCGGAGACAGACTTGAACTGCCGACACGCGGATTTTCAATCCGCTGCTCTACCAACTGAGCTATCCGGGCATCACAAGCGTTCGATAGCGCAGGGGAGGGGGGCTGTCCAGAGGCAAAAACGATCAATATTG
>CALDZQ010000097.1 GCA_937944035.1 uncultured Neomegalonema sp.
GTCGAAAGAGCCATAGGGCGGCTCAAGGACTGGCGAAGAGTCTGCACCAGATACGACAAACGCGCAGACGTCTTCTTGTCAGCAGTGCTTCTCGCAGCAACAATCATATGGTGGACCTGATTGAGTCCTGAGCCTAGAGCGTTTTCAAGGGCAATGGGTTCATTGCCTGACTCGGAAAACGCGCCAAAACAAGAAGTTAGAGTATTCGGAATGATCCTTATATCGCTCAGGATACTCTAAATTACTGCGACGCCTTACCAATCCGACCCGACGAATCCGCGAGCATCAGATAGGCCCGTCCCGTGCGGGTATCCGCCAGATCCACGACCAGCCTGTCATTCTCCGACTCGCGGATCATCCGGCGAACCGTGTCTTCAAAACGGCCCATAAACCTGTTCGCCAGCGCCTCGAATCCCTTATCGGCATTCAGTTTGGCACGGATGCGGCTTTGCTCGATCGGGGCTTTGATCGCCTGTATCGCTTGGCCCGAGCCATTGCCGTCAAGATGCGCTTTCCACGAGGACACCGGCATCATTTCCGGCACGAAATCTTCCATATAAAGGTCAATATCGGCCAGCGATGCCAGCGTATCCTCGGCTGATTGCAGCAGCGAAGCCGCATCGGGGTCCGTCAACACATCGTACAGCGCGTCCAGCGTTTCGGTGTCGTCTTCGCTTTCGGGAAAGTTGGATGCGCGAACGAATTTGTCCCAATCGACGGAATGACGGCGTTGCAGGCTCAGCGGCTCCTCATCATCATCAACGCTGTTCAGCACATACGCGCTGTCATCGCCGTCATCCGCACTGTCATCCGGTGTTGAAAGCGGTGGCACGTTGTCATCATCACGCTCGGCCATAGCGGCGGCAGCGCCCAGACCGATGGCCCCCGCACCTGCGGCGACCGCGCTTTTTTCCACCGCGCTGTTCGCGCCCATATCGTCGAACGGGTCAATGCGGTTCGTAGCCGCCTCACCGTTATCAACGGCTTCAAAAGAGCCGCCCATCGAGCTGCCCTCAAACGCGGTAACACCCAGATCGGCAGGCGCTTCATTGTCGGAAAGGCGCGGCGTCTGCCAGGTCGCATTCGCCTTTGCCCGTGCCAGATCAGCCCGCAGTGAGGCAACCGTCGCGCTCTCCCCGATTGCGGGCGTACCCGCGTCCAGCGAGAAATCAACCACGTCAGGCGCTTCACCCGCCCGTGCGAGCGCCGCCCCACCCAGCGCCGCCGCTGACGCTCCCGCGAGCGCAACACCGGAACCAAGCGCCCCGGAGGACTGAGGTGTGGAGGACTGAGGTGCGTAGGACTGCGGGGCGGAGCCGAGCGATCCCGTCCGCGCCGCCGCCAATTCCAGCGCTTCGCGTTCGGTGCTCAACACTTTAGAAATCGTGCGCGCCCGTTGCTCGGCTCGTTCCGCCACATCGTCAATCGCGGCTGCCTGCGTCGACAGCGCTTCTTCAATGGCCCGCATTTGCGAGTGCAAGGCACTGATCGCATGGGTGGCCCGTTCCACCTCGCGGCGCAGATGCCGTGGGGTCTCACCGGAGATGTCACCGTCGAACGACCCGGCGGGCAGGCCGACAAGACCGCGCGATTCCACGTCCTTCGCCGCTTGCGTCAACCGCATCGCCGCATGGCTCAATTCCCGCGACTCGTCCCGCATTTCGCCGGAGCGGCGCATCAGCGATGCCACCAGCCATATCAACAGCAGCGGCCCCAAAATCGCCGCGCCGATCATCAGCCAGTCCAAAAATTCAATCCGCGTCTTCGCGGCGTCGGCGGCGGCGGAGACTTTATTCGGCAGAGAATACCGTGACCAACAGAATGCAACGACCGTCAATACCCAGATCAGCGATGCCAGCGTCGCGATCAGCCAGACATTCGACTTGCGCCGTTTCGGGGGCCGTGCAGCGGTCCGTTCAGGCGGTCTGTTACTGTCGCGAGACTTGTCGCGGTCAAGCAAATCGTCCAATGGATCAGCGCTGTTCGTCAAGATCAAAGGCTCCTCGCGAGCGGCATTCCCGGTCATATTCTATCATTCCAACTTGTACATCGCACAGCGCACCCGTTTGTAGGCGGCGGCCGCTTTGGTCAGGCGTAACCATACTGCAAACAAAGAAAGTTTAAAGACAATTCCTCAAACTGTTGAACCGTTTACTGAGCAATGTTCAGATCATGTGTATCTTCACAAAGCCCGCCGCTACCGATCCGCCCCGATCGCTTGGGAAACATTGGAGAAACCATCCCGCTCCAGCATATCCGCCAAACCGGACACGATGTCCCTCACAAGGCCGGGGCCGTGATACGACAGCGCCGTGTATAGCTGCACCAAAGACGCCCCCGCGCGGATTTTCGCATAGGCATCGGCGGCGGACCCCACACCGCCCACCCCGATCAACGGCAATTTTCCGTCCGTTAAATCGTACAGGCGGCCCAGAACTTCCGTGGATCGCGCCATCAGCGGCGTACCGGACAAGCCGCCTTTCTGCCCGCGATGTGCGCTTTTCAGGCCGTCCCGCGACAGCGTCGTATTCGTCGCGACGATGCCGTCAATGCCGCTCTCCAGGCTGACCCGCGCCACATCCTCGATCTGCGTATCGCTCAGATCCGGTGCGATTTTCAGCAGCAGTTTCACGCGCGGCACTTGCGCATCCCGCACAGTCTTTGTCCGGGTCAGCAATTCCGCCAAAACTTCACGCGCCTGCAAATCGCGCAGACCTTCGGTGTTGGGAGAGGACACATTGACCGTCGCAAAATCCACATGCGGGCCGAGATGGGACAACACCGTGCCGAAATCCTCCGCCCGGTCCCGCGCATCTTTGTTCGCACCGAGGTTCAACCCGACAACACCGCCGCTTTTGCGCGCAATCAGACGCTCTCGAACCAGATCCATCCCGTCATTATTGAACCCGAAGCGGTTGATCGCGGCTTGGTCTTCTTTCAGCCGGAACATGCGCGGGCGCGGATTGCCGGGCTGCGGCAGCGGCGTGACCGCTCCGACTTCAATAAACGAAAATCCACATGACAACAGCGGCGTCACCGCCTCCGCATTCTTATCAAAACCGGCCGCCAGTCCGACCGGATGCGGCAAATCAAAGCCCAGCACGCGTGCGCGCAGCACAGACGGGTAAGGCCCGCTCCAAACGGGCGCGAGGCCCGCGTTAAGCGCTTTCAGCGCCAGCCCGTGTGCGCGTTCGGGATCAAGCTGTTGAAGCGCTTTCAGCCCGATGCGATCCAGGATGCTCATGTCAGGCTTTCGGGAAATACGTGTCCGCCATTTGCATCCAGCGGCAGGCTCTCAACCGATACCGCCTCATCAACGCGCAGCGGGCGATACAGATGCGGAAACAACGCGCCACCACGCGACGGCTCCCATTTCAGCGCATCACCAAGGCCGTCAGCCTCCACCGCGATCAGCAAAAGCCCGCTTTGCCCCGAAAAGTGCTTTGCGGCGGTTTCCCGCGCCTGTTCGGCGGTTGAAAAATGGATGTAGCCATCGGCCAAATCAATCGGCGCACCCGCCAATTCCCCCGCATTGCGGGCGGTTTCCCACAATGCTGTGTCGCAAATCTTGTAAATCAGCATCGTGGCCCGGCCTCCTGTTGACAGCAACGCTCTATTGCCAAAGCTGTCACGGAAAGCAAGGTTTACTCAGGCTACGGCGGCCCTTGGTCCGCGTCTCGGTGTGTTTAATGCGCGTTCGATAGCGCTGATTAACTGACTCTCATCAAATGGTTTGCGCAGCTTGGCAAAGCTGTCAATCTCATCCAGACGCGCCTGCTCCTCGCCTGAAATGATGATAATCGGCAGGTTAGGGAACCGGCTGCGCACATTTGCAATGACTTGTTCGCCATTGATTTCCGGCATCTGCAGGTCGGTCAGAAGCACATCGGCGGACGCCAGCAAGTCAACATCGTCTGATGCCAAGCCGTTCTCAAAGCTCGTGACATTGTAACCCGAATCGCGCAGCTGCATACTCAAGATCCGCCTTAACGAGGCGTTGTCTTCCATCAGAAATATCTCGGCCATCACCAGATCCTAGTTTCCACGATTGCCCCCGCTTAATGCAGAATAAACCATTTCATCAGTAAAGGAATGATTATTATCTCAAAAGAATTGACGAATTAGACTGCATTGTTCCGTACACGGAGTTAATCAGATGAGATGAATCAAGTTAAGATTTGAATTCTTGATTGCAATTAAAAACTAATTTTCGTTATTCACATATTTACGATAATTAACGCTTTTTCCGCGACCTCCGGTCTCCCCGGACGCTTCATTTCGCGATTGCAGCATATGCGGGGTTCCAACACGCCGATTGATCGAATAGATAGCGGGCGTTTGCCGTGTTGTTTCAGAATCAAGGGGCCATCCGATGCCGAAGCGCGAAGACATCAAATCCATCATGATTATCGGTGCCGGCCCCATCGTTATCGGGCAGGCTTGTGAGTTTGACTATTCGGGTGCGCAGGCGGTCAAAGCTCTGCGGGAAGAGGGTTATCGGGTGATTCTGGTTAACTCCAACCCCGCCACGATTATGACCGACCCCGATCTGGCTGACGCCACGTATATCGAGCCGATCACGCCCGAAATCGTCGAAAAGATCATCGCTTTTGAAAAGCCCGATGCACTGCTGCCCACGATGGGCGGGCAAACGGGTCTGAACACCGCGCTCGCACTGGCCGATTCAGGCGCGCTCGCCAAATACGGTGTCGAGTTGATCGGTGCGCGCCAGGAAGCCATCGCGATGGCTGAAGACCGCAAGCTGTTCGCCGAGGCGATGACCCGCATCGGCCTTGAAAACCCCAAATCCGCCATCGCGACCAGCATCGAAGAGGCATGGGCCGCCTTTGACAATGTCGGCCTGCCCGCCATCATCCGCCCCGCTTACACACTCGGCGGCACGGGCGGCGGCATCGCCTATAACAAAGAAGATTACGAACGCATCTGCCTCAGCGGCATCGACGCATCCCCGACCAACCAAATCCTGATCGACGAAAGCCTGCTCGGTTGGAAAGAATACGAGATGGAGGTCGTCCGCGACAAAGCCGATAACGCCATCATCATCTGCGCCATCGAAAACGTCGACCCGATGGGCGTCCACACCGGCGACTCCATCACCGTCGCGCCTGCACTGACGCTCACCGACAAAGAATACCAGATCATGCGCGACGCCTCCATCGCCGTGCTGCGCGAGATCGGGGTGGAGACGGGCGGCTCCAACGTCCAATTCGCGCTCAACCCCGCCGATGGCCGGATGATCGTGATCGAGATGAACCCCCGCGTCTCCCGCTCTTCGGCGCTCGCCTCAAAAGCCACAGGCTTCCCCATCGCCCGCGTCGCCGCAAAACTCGCCATCGGCTACACGCTGGACGAGCTTGAGAACGACATCACCAAAGCGACCCCCGCCAGCTTTGAGCCGACCATCGACTACGTTGTCACCAAAATCCCGCGCTTCGCCTTCGAGAAATTCCCCGGCGCAACCAATGACCTGAACACAGCGATGAAATCCGTCGGCGAGGCGATGGCCATTGGCCGCAGTTTTCAGGAAAGCCTGCAAAAAGCCCTGCGCTCCTTGGAAACGGGCCTTTCCGGCCTCGACGACATCAAAATTCCGGGCTTTGAAAAAGCCGTCACCGACGCAGATCGCAAAGCCGCGATCACACGCGAGCTGGGCAAACGCTCGCCTGACCGCATCCGCGTCATCGCTCAGGCCATGCGAGAGGGATTGACAGACACCGAGATCAACCGCGCCACCGATTTCGACCCGTGGTTCCTGGAGCAAATGCGCGGTATCGTTGACGTTGAGGCCCATATCAGCGCACACGGTGTGCCCGATGATGCGGACGCGTTGCGCCGTGTCAAAAGCATGGGCTTTTCCGACGCCCGCCTCGCCGAACTCTCTGGCAGTGCGGAGGCGGACATCGCCGCTACGCGCCTCGCCAAAGGCGTCGCCCCCGTCTTTAAACGCATCGACACTTGCGCCGCTGAGTTCGAGGCGATTACGCCCTACATGTACTCGACTTACGAGGCCGACCATGAGGGCAATGCCGAGTGCGAGTCCGAACCCACCACCCGCAAAAAAATCGCCATTCTCGGCGGCGGTCCGAACCGGATCGGGCAGGGGATCGAGTTCGACTATTGCTGCTGCCACGCCGCCTTTGCGCTGGAAGAACAGGGCTATGAGACCATCATGATTAACTGCAACCCCGAAACCGTCTCGACCGACTACGACACCTCCGACCGCCTCTATTTTGAGCCGCTGACGGGCGAGGACGTGGTCGCGATTCTGCGTAAAGAGCAAGAAGCGGGCGAGCTTGTCGGTGCAATCGTCCAATTCGGCGGCCAAACCCCGCTCAAACTCGCCCCCGCTTTAGAGGCTGCGGGGATTCCAATCCTCGGCACGTCTCCGGATGCGATTGATCTTGCCGAAGACCGCGAACGGTTCCAGAAATTGCTCCATGATTTGGGCCTGAAGCAGCCCCGCAACGACATCGTCACTTCGCATGAGGAAGCTAGCCGCAAAGCCGCTGAAATCGGCTACCCCGTTGTCCTGCGCCCCTCCAACGTCCTTGGCGGGCGCGGGATGGAGATCGTGCGCGATCAGGAACACCTCGACCGCTACATCACCGAGGCTGTCAAAGTCTCCGACGGCAAACCCATCCTGCTCGACAGCTATCTGGCGGGCGCGATCGAGGTTGATGTCGATGCGGTTTTCGATGGCGACGAGATTTTCGTCTCCGGCATCATGGAACACATCGAGCAAGCGGGCATCCATTCCGGTGACAGCGCCTGTTCACTCCCGCCGCATACCCTCAGCGATAGAGTGATCGAAGAACTCAAACGCCAGACGGGCTTGCTCGCAAACGGCCTCAACGTGCGCGGCCTGATGAATGTGCAATTCGCTATTCAGGGCGACGACATCTTCATCCTTGAAGTAAACCCCCGCGCCTCGCGCACCGTGCCCTTTGTTGCCAAGGCAATCGGCGTCCCCGTGGCCAAAGTCGCGGCCCGCGTGATGGCGGGCGAGAAGCTGGCCACCATCCCCCACGCGATCGGTGCGATCAACCACGTCGCCGTCAAAGAAGCCGTCTTCCCCTTCGCCCGCTTTCCCGGCGTAGATACCCTTCTGGGGCCGGAAATGCGCTCGACGGGAGAGGTCATGGGCCTCGACCGTGGTTTCAACCGCGCATATCTCAAAAGCCAACTCGGTGCGAGCACCTCGCTGCCCAAATCCGGCACGGTGTTCATCTCGGTCAAAGATTCCGACAAACAGGCGATGATCGATGTTGCCGAGCGGCTTATCAAACACGGCTTCAAGATCGTGGCCACGGGGGGCACGGCGCAAATGCTGTCCGATAACGGCCTCGCTGTCAGCCGCATCAACAAGGTGCTGGAAGGCCGCCCGCATATCGTTGACCGGATCAAAGACGGCGATGTTCAGATGGTCATCAACACGACCGAAGGGGCGGAGGCGATTCGTGACAGTTTTGAAATCCGCTCTACCGCGTTGAAACTAAAGGTTCCTTATTACACAACAGCGGCCGGGGCGACTGCCGCATCGAAGGCGATTGGCAACTTACGTGAAGGAGCGCTTGAAGTTGCATCGCTCCAGTCATATTTTAGTTAGCCCGTGATGATTCGACACGCCGCTGTGGCGTGTCTTTTTTGTTTTAATCTGACATCAAACAACGGGCAGGGCGGAGCGAGACGATGGAAAAAGTTCCAATGACTGCGAGCGGGCACAACCGCATAGAGGCAGAACTGAAAGAGCTGAAATCGGTTGAACGCCCGGCAATCATCCGGGCGATTGCCGAAGCGCGTGAGCACGGCGATTTGTCAGAGAACGCTGAATACCACTCCGCGCGGGAAAAGCAGAGCTTCATCGAAGGCCGTGTCTTGGAGCTTGAGAGCCTGATCGCCCGCGCTGATATTATCGATCCGTCCACGCTGACGGGCAACAAGATCAAATTCGGCGCAAAGGTCAAGATTGTTGACGAAGATACCGACGAGGAAAAAACCTACCAAATCGTCGGCGAAGTCGAAGCGAATATCGAGGCGGGTCTGCTCAACCTCAACTCCCCGCTCGCCCGCGCACTGATCGGCAAAGAGGTCGGGGACAGTGTCGAAGTCTCAACGCCGGGCGGCGGTCGCGGTTATGAAGTGCTGTCCGTCGAATTCAGCTGAACCCTCCCGACACCACACTGTTTCAAATAAAAAAAGCCTGCGACGTGATCGCGGGCTTTTTTGTGTTCTTAAAAAAGAGTTAGCACCATCCGGAATGATCCTTTATCGTTCAGGATGGTCTAGCTGATTTAACGCACGGGCGGCATCCGTACCGTTTTCGAGCGGCACTCGCGGTTCACGTCACTGCCGCAACGGCGCGGGTTCAGGGC
The DNA here is from genome assembly GCA_937944035.1 of uncultured Neomegalonema sp. Taxonomy (GTDB): domain Bacteria; phylum Pseudomonadota; class Alphaproteobacteria; order Rhodobacterales; family Rhodobacteraceae; genus JAHDDY01. The sequence continues at coordinate 8,394 of CALDZQ010000097.1, forward strand.
GGTGTCAAAGCAGATTTTCACCTCTTGAAGCCGGTTCTTGCGGCAGTTGATGACAATCTCGTCCGCGTCAAGTGACGGGTTCGCCTCGATAAAAGCATCCTCAATCACGCGAGGGTCGATCACCAGCGTCTTGCCCAGCTTACGCAGTTCTTTCGGAATGACGACCGAGTCGTAGGCGGCTCTCACCGTCTCAAAATATTCGCGCGGATCTTGGCCGGAGCATGTGCCATGCTTTTTCCACTGGTGGAAAATCAGCCCCTTTGCGGGCATGATTGGCAGCATTTTATCGACGGTGCGGTCTGGCACGCGGGCGCTGACATCACAATATTCCGGCCAGCCCTTACCATTTTGCGGCCTACGCTTCTCATATTGCGGCCACAGACCGTGGGCGACAAAGCCGAAATCGCGCGAACCGTTGCACTGGGTAGAGCGCGTATCGCCCTTGTCCTCGCAGAAGCTCGGCGACCATGACAGCGCCAGCACGTAGTAATCGAAATTGGCATTTTTCGGCGCGGTGCGCGTGGAATTATTCGTGCTTTCAGTGCGTTGCGGGGACTGTCCGCCGATAATCGCATCCAACCCGCCTTCCTGATATGCCGCCACCACAGCGACGATAATCGCGCCGACGACGCCAAGGATTCTCTTCAAGTTCACGCCAATCTCCTAGGTTAAGCCTTTTCAAACCGCCCCGTTTGCTTATATACGAAACCAAGTCTCCCGGAAAACATATGCTGCCGGCAGACGCGCCCCGAAGTGGAGCGCGGGCTTTCGCGGCATGTCTTAACGAAAGAGTTGCAAGATGTCTCTGCCCCTGATGCCAAAAGCTGTCGCCGTCTGGTTGGTCGACAACACCTCGCTGACCTTCGATCAGATTGCCGAGTTTGTGGGTATGCACCCGCTGGAGATTTCAGGGATCGCGGATGGTGAAGTCGCGCAGGGTCTCAAGGGCCGTAACCCGATTGATTCAGGCGAGTTGACCCGCGAGAACATCGAGCATTGCGAGCAAACCCCATCCGCCCGCCTGCGCCTGAAACCCCGTGTGCAGATGCCCGAAGTCAAGCGCAAGGGGCCGAAATACACGCCGCTGTCAAAACGTCAGGAGCGGCCCGCCGCGATCTTGTGGTTGATCCGCAATCACCCTGAACTGACCGACGCCCAAATCTCCCGCCTTGTGGGCACGACCAAGCCGACGATTGCCTCGATCCGTGACAAGTCGCACTGGAACTACTCCAACACCAACCCCGTCGATCCGGTTGCGCTGGGCATGTGCAAGCAGGTCGAACTGGACGAAGCCGTTTCCAAATCCGCCCCGAAACGCGCTGCGATGGAAGAAGAACTCCGCCCAGAAGGCGCGTTGCTCAGCACAGAAGATTCGTTGAACGAGGAAGAGGCCGTCGCCGAAATCGACGAAAACGCCGCGCCGGATGATTTCTTCAATCTGAAGAAAACGGGCGATGAAGGTGACGAGCAGGAGGAGGAAGAGCAGGTTTCGTAACTGTAACCGCTACTCCTCCACCTTTACCAATGGCTGCTCGAAAATCGAGCGGCCGCCATCCACCACCATGATCTGTCCCGTGACATAGCTGGCATTATCACTGGCCAGCATTGCCGCGATGCTGGCGACTTCGGTGGTTTCGGCAAGGCGGCCCATCGGCGTCCGTGCGATCACGTCTTTTCTGATCTCCGGGTCGATCATACCGGAAAACCGCCCCGCAATCCCCCCCGGCGCGATCCCGTTCACGCGAATGCCGAACGGGGCCAGCGACACCGCGAACCCGCGCGTCAGCTGATCCAGCCCGGCCATCGTCACCCCCAACAAAAACCGGTCCGGGCGCGAGCTGTCCCCTGTCAGGGCGGACACGTTTATGACGCTGGCGCGGACCTTGCCGCTTTCGGTTTCCCCCGCGCGCCGGACCAGGTATTTCGCGAACAGTTGCGTCAGCAGAAATGCCGATTTGACGTTGATGTTCATCGTGTCGTCGAAATCTTTTTCATCGACAATAATCGCATCGCCGATGCCCGCCATCGACGTGGCATTGACGAGAATATCGACGCTGTCAAAAGCATCCAGCGTCGCGGCCATGAGGTTGTTGATGTCCAGCCGTTTGGTCGGATCACAGCGGAACCCTGCGGTGCGGGTGCGGTCGGGGTCCAGCTCCAGCGCTTCGGCAAGGACGGTTTCCTCATCGGCATCGGCCATCATCACCGATGCGCCCTCGTCAAAGAAACGTTGCGCAACGGACAGCCCTATTCCTGTGGCGGCCCCTGTTACGATAGCGACCCGGCCTTCGAGTAGTTTCACGGCTTACGTTCCTTATCCCGGCTACCCAGCCATTCTAAGGCATCGTCCCGGCATTGTCCCCGTCAAAGGTGCGTTGCATCAGAACCAAAGTCAGCCAGCGGCCAAACTTTTTGCCGACCTCCGGCATTCTGCCCGTCTCGACAAAGCCCATCTCGCGGTGGATATGCATACTGGCCGCATTTCCGGCTTCAATCCCACCAACCATCGCGTGAATGCCGCGTTCTTCGGCAATCTTGACCAGCGCCCGCAGCAAAGCACGCCCCGCGCCGCTGCCCCGTTCCTCGCGGTCGACATAAACCGAATGCTCAACCGTGTGGCGATAGCCGGAATGCGGGCGGAAAGGGCCGTATCCGGCATAGCCGATCACCGCGCCCGCCCGCGTTGCCACAAGCACAGCCATCCCTGAGTCAAGCCGCTCCACCAACCACGCGCGCATCACCGCAATGCTGCGCGGGGTTTCATCCCAGACGTTGACATCGTTCCGGATTTCATCGTTGAGCAGGCCGCGCATGGCCTCGACATCGTCGATCGTCGCTTCCCTGATCTCAATCTTCGGCATCTTGCCACCTCCTGCTACGCACCACAACTTAAGCGATGTTCTCGACAGGCCCATAGATATGTGGTCCAAAGCGGCGGAGCAATCGGGGAGTGTGAATTATGGCATGTGTTCTGATAACAGGGGCCAATCGCGGCATCGGGCTGGCCATGACACGCGCGGCGGTGCGGCGCGGGGATAGTGTGATCGCCACGGTGCGGGACATCGGCAAGGCGACGGTACTGTCGTTGCTGGCGGAAGAGGTCGGTGGCATCACGATTCGCGAACTTGACGTGGTGGATGAGGACAGCGTGGCCGCGTTTGCGGCGGCGACCACCGAAGCGCCCGATCTGCTGATCCTGAACGCGGGCGTGTTCAACGTGCGGGGCGGCATTGAAGACCCGGCGCACAGCGTGGCCGCGTGGCGCGATTCCCTGATGACGAATGTTGCGGGGCCGTTTCTGGTGACGCGGGCCTTGTTGCCCCATATCGAGCGGGGGCAGGGGCGGAAAATCGCGATTGTCTCCTCGATTATGGGGTCCAGCGAACGCGCGCCCGGCAATGCCTATCCCTATCGCACGTCAAAGGCGGCGGCGGTCAATCTGGCCCGCAATCTGGCGGCAGAACTCAAGCCGCGCGGCATTGCGGTGGGCGCGTATCACCCCGGTTGGGTCCGCACGGATATGGGCGGGTCCAGCGCGGATATTTCCCCTGAGGAAAGCGCTGAAGGCTTATTGTCCCGCTTCGATGCGTTGTCTGTGAAAACGACCGGCGTTTTCGAGGATTATCGCGGCGATTCCATTCCATTCTGAGCGGCCATCAATAACAACATCGGAACGATCACATGACGGCCAAAGCTGGCGAGATTTACACGGCATTCGCGACCATCAAGGGCGAAAGCGATGCGCAAGCCCTGTCCGAAGCGATGGAGCGGATGGACCCTGTCCCTACCGGTATCGGCTGCTTTGAGATCGAGGATGATGGTGATTTATGGGAGGTCGGCGGCTATTTCTCCGAAAACCCCGAAGGCATCGCCCTGACCATTCTTCAGGTCGCATTCGGCAGTTCGGCTTTCGTGATCTCGAACGTGCCGCCGGAGGATTGGGTGGCCAAGGTCCGGCGTGAGCTGCGTCCGGTGAATGCTGGCCGGTTCACCCTGCATGGCGGGCATGATCCGGGCGACGCCGCGCCCTCGGCGATCCGCTTGCAGATCGAGGCGGCGATGGCGTTCGGGACGGGGCATCACGGCACAACGCGCGGCTGTCTGATCGCGATGGATTACCTTGCGCGCAAGGGCTTTATCGCCCGCAATGTGCTGGATTTGGGCACGGGGACGGGCGCGCTGGCGATGGGCGCGGCAAAGCTGTGGAAGGCCCGCTGCATCGCCACGGATATTGATCCGGTTGCGGTGATGACGGCGCGCGAGAATATCCGCTTTAACGGCACGGGTGCGATGGTGCGGGCGGTGGAGGCCAGCCGTGCAACGGGTGGCGCGGTGGCTCAAAATGCGCCTTACGACATTGTTTTCGCGAACATTCTCGCGGCCCCGCTCAAGCGTCTCGCCCCGCAAATCGCCAGCGTCACGACCAGCGGCAGCGCGGTGATTCTGTCCGGCCTTCTGCACCGTCAAGCGCCCGGTGTTGAGCGGGTTTTCGCGGGCTGGGGAATGCGCGCCGAGCGGCGTATCCGGCTGAACGAGTGGACAACGCTCAGCCTGCGCCGAACGACGAACAGGCCGGTTTAGACCATCCTGAATGATATGAGGACCATTCAGGATGGTCTATCTCATTGTTTTGGCGCGTTTTCCGAGTCGGGCAATGAACTCATTGCCCTTGAAAACGCTCAAGAGCCGCCCTTACTTTGAAAATCTATCCTGCCCCGCACTCGATGCGGGGCGGGTGACTGTTACGCCACGTTAAACCGCTGTAATTGCTCCGGTTCGGCCTCGCCGCAGGCGACAGAGGCGAGTTCGGACAGCAGATCAGGCTCGCGGTGGCCTTCGATGACGGCGAATTTCATTACCGCATCCAGATCATTGCGGGTCGCCCGTGCGCCCGCCCGAACCAGCCACAGTGCCGCCTTGATCGCATCACGGCCTGCGCGGTCGTCGAACGCGTAGCGATAGAACCACAATTCCAGCAGTAAATCAGGATCACGCTTGGCCGGCTCATCATCCAGCGCCGCCTCGAAGGCACGGTCGAGCATGGACAGCCCTTCCTTGCGCTTGCCCAGCGAAAACATCGCCTGCGCGGCCCCGCACAGTGTTGCGGGATCATCGGGATTTTCAGCCAGCGCTTTGTCATAGAACGCTTGGGTTGCCGCCGGGTTCGTCTGAGCGGAGTTCACAACACGCGCATAGCGGCGCAGCGTTGCGACCCGGCGCGGGTCAGCGGCGACCGCGCGACGGAACATCTTTTCCGACGATTCGCCCTGGCCCCGCTCGCGCAGGATCAAACCGAGATCGGCCAGCGCCGCCGCATTGCGCGGGGCCGCTTCGACCGCGCGTTGCAGCAGCGGTTCGGCGGCATCCATATCCTGACGCTCATGCAGCAGGAAGTTGCCGAAATGGGCCAGTGCGAAGGCGTTTTTCGGGTCCAGCGACAATGCCTTGCGATAGCGTTCTTCGGCGGCGGCGGGATTGTTGCGGGTCTTGTGCAAGAACCGCGCATGGGCAGCCAGAATGCCCGCGTCGCGAGGGTCAAGATGCACCGCACGGCGGTAATATTCATCCGCCGCGTTCAGGTCGTGGCGCTCTTCTTCCTGAAATTGGGCGAAGGCAAGCGCGGTTTTCGCGTCACCGGGATCGGCACTGATCGCGCGTTGCAGCAGGTCTTCGGCGCTGTCGTAATCTTTGCGGTGCAGGCATTTGAACGCGGCGAAGGCGCGCAGGATGTCCGGTGCGTCGGCGTCAACCGCGACGGCCCTGTTGAACAGCGTTTCGGCCTCATCCGCATTGCCCGCAGAATCGGCCATGAAAACAGCCGCCGCCGCGACGGTTTCGGCGGAGTCGGGGGCGATGTCGATGGCTTGGCGGAAAATCGCTTCGGCTTTTTTCAAGTCACCGCGCTTTTCAGAGACAAATTGCGCCAGTTTTATCGCCGGGGCGGGGTCGGTTTTGGTTGAGGCTGTCGCCAGTTTAAGCAGCGCGAAGGCGGCATCGTCTTTGTGCTCGACGGTTTGCAAAAACTCCGCATAGGCCGCAATCGCCTGCGCATGGCGGGGTGAGCCGTCAACGGCAAGCTGGAAACACTCGCCCGCCGCCTGATTGTCCCCGCGCATTTTCCACAGGAAATCGGCATAGGAGCACAGCGTCTCGGTGTCCTCAAAATCCACGCGCAGGGCAAGGCGGTAGCAATCCTCCGCGCGGTCGGCGTCGCGGCGTACCTGGGTCAGGAATTGGGCAAAATAGCGCAGCGCCTCGGTATCTTGCGGGTCGGCGTCGATGGCGCGGTTGAAATAATGCTCCGCACCGTCATGGTCGCGCCGTCCGATTGTCAGAAAGCGGGCATAGCGGGCGAGCAATTTGGGATTGTTGGGCGAATCCTGAATGGCAGCCAGATAGCGGCGGTCCAATTCTGCGGCATCGGCGCGGCCCAGTAAGCGGCGGGGCAGCTCAAGCCGCTCGCTGTAGCGCACATAAGACGGTGCGGGTTTCGCTGTTTCGGCCGGGGCCGCCGACGACGCATCTGCGCCCGTTTCAGCCGCAGCTTTAAGGACGGTTTTCGGCTCTTCAAGCGACGTGTCCGCTTTTGATGCGTCCGGTTCCGGCGTTGCCGTATCGTCAGTCGCGACGATGCTGTCGGTTTCTGCTTGCGGGTCCGGTTCCGGTGCTTCGGTCGCGTAATCGGTGGGCGAGATGGTCTGTGTTGTCACCAGCGCGAGATTCGGACGCCCGGTGGGCGCGGAGGTGGGCGCGGCCTCTTTCGTTCTTTGCTGATCTGTTGCCATCGCGGCGACGGCAGCGGCGATAAGACGGTCGATCCGTGTCCTGGACGCGTCGTCATCCTCGTCAATATGGCTTTCGAGCTTCTGGGTGTGAATCACTTCGGCGGCGGATTCCGCTTCATCCGGGCTGCGCGTGTCGTCACCGTCGTCGCCCTCATTGGCCCATACTTCGTCTTCGCTGATAACGTCGTGCCGGTCAAAAGGGTCGGACAACGTTGCGTGCCAGGGCGCGTCCTCTGTCTGCTTCGCTTCCTCCGCCGCGTTTGCAAGGGGCAGGGGCGGTGGGGTTGTGGCGAAAACTGTGGATGTGAACGCTGTCGGCGTCGCGATTGGCGGTGTGGGTATGCCGGAGACTTCAACGTTGCCGGTATCGGCATCGGGGCGCAGGTCCGGGCGCGCAGCCAGCGAGCGGTACTGCTCGTCATAACGGCGCAGGATCTTGTCAAAGCGGTCGATACGCGGATGGCCCAGCGCAAATTCCTGACGCATCAGGAACATCAGCCCCTCAAAATCGCTGTAGGGCGTCCAGATCGTGTTGCGCTCTTCCAGCCATGTGCGCAGCGGTTCGCCCGGTTCTTCGTCATTGACCCAATAAATCCCGCCCGCCGGCGCGCCGAAGGGCAGACCGGACAGCAGATCGGCGACCGATTCGTCGCGCCCGCCATAGCCGACAAAAACCAGCGCGGCCTCGGTGAACTGTGCGCGCAGGCGGTCTTTCACGTCACTGCGCAGAAGTTTGGAATCCGGCTCGTCCCGATGTCCGCCCAGATGCGCGTCACCGTAGATTTTCAGGATGGTGGGGCGCGAGGTGCTGATGCGGATGCGGCGGTCGAATGATTCGTGGGTCAGAACTTGCGGCTTGCGCTGTGAATAAAGATACAGCGCGTCGGCGGCGAGGTCGTCGAAATTGGTTGTGACCATCGTATTGCAGCGCTCGCCCCAATCGGGCTGCGTCACAAGCTGCGCGAGGGTCGCATAGCCGAAGCCCGGTTCGGCGGCGGCGTTGATCCGCTCCAGCTCGCGTTCTTGCTCTTGCTCGGTATAGAACAGCGCGGAAAGCGTATCGCCGTAAAGGGCGGCCGGATCATCCGAACGGTAGTTGGCGAAACGCCCCGGCGCCCAGTGCTCGACATTGTCGGATGTGCCGGTTTCAAGGTATTTCAACTCGCGCAGCCAGCGCAAGGATGTGTCGGCCGCATCACCGATGCCGGAACTGACCGAGCAGCCCGCGCCGAGAAACCACACATAGCGGCCATCGTGATTCGTTACGCTGTGATGAAATCTGCGCACGAATTCGAAGGGTGAGATTTTTCTCATCTATGCCGCCCGTTCCTCATTAACCCAGTAATCGTCTGACTTTAACCAATGCGCAGTCAGATATTAACAAACCCTTACGGCAGCGTCTCCCCCATACCTGAGCGGAAATACGGCCTACGCACAGCTCTACGCTGCAAATTATTGCCGGAAGGTTGGTTTTAACAAGAAAAACCTGTTTGTGCGCAGCTTAATAAAATTTACAATTGCGCCCGTGTCATTCTCAGTATAGAACAATTCATCTGAATACTGATTAATTTATGGTGCGGTGTATGGGCATTCTAGAACGACTTATAGCGATTAACATCGGGTTGTGTCTCGATTCGGCAATAGCGGTGCTTGAGGCGACGGTTCATATTAATTGGTGAGTGTAAATACACGTCGTGTCAGTGCGTGTTCAGGATTCCGCGTTAACCTGTGCGGCGGCAACCGCTTTGACGCGTTGTATCATCGCGGACAATCCGTTGCTTCTTTGCGGGCTGAGATGAGAAGAAAGATCAATGCGCTGAAGTTGGTCTTGCACATCGATTCTCAAGATGTCCTCGGCCCGCTGGCCCGATAGCATGGTGCGGAGAATCGCGATCAGCCCTTTAACGATATGGGCATCGCTGTCGCCATCGAACTCGATGATCTTGCCATTGGCATCGTCAACCGCGCGGCTGTCGATCCAGACGCGGCTGACACAGCCATCGACTTTTGTGGCGTCATTGCGTTGCATATCGTCGAGATCGGGCAAGGCTTTACCCAATTCGATAACGTAACGGTAGCGTTCCTCCCAATCGTCAAGGAACTCAAAGTTTTCCACCAATTCGTCGAATGCGGCCATCGTCATGGTTTTCTCCCCCTGTACACTGATGCAGGTAGCGTGGTGCTATGGGATCGTCCAGCAATTCGAAATGCTTTAGCGACGCCAGCGCGCCTTTGGATTGAGCAGAACGGCGGGAGCCAGGGCGAGACAGTAGCGGCCCTTTTGTTTGACCAGCGCACACAAAGCCGAGGCTTGAGCGCGGTCGAGGCCGTAGATCAGGCTCATTGGCCGATTATCGCTGATGCTGTTCACCACCGAAATCGGGAATCGCCCCTCGGCGGAGGCGAGCCTCAGCACGACTTTCGCAATTCCCTCCGCTTGCGCAGTGCTGCCGAACGCGCCCAAAAATGCCGCCCATCCGTTCAGGGGCGGTGGAGGCGGCGGTGCAGTTGGCGCTTTGGGCGGGAGTGGTGACTGCGGTGGCACGATTCGGGTCGCTTGCGGTTGTGGGCGCGGCGGCGGCGTCGCGGCGGGCCGGGGCGCTGCGGGACGGCGTATGATCGGGCGCTGGATCGCGCGGATTTCTTCGGGCGTGATTTTCCTGATGGCGACGACATCAACGCTTTTGCCTGTGCAAGCGCCGATGTCCGGCACAGCGCCGTCCTTGGGCGTGCCGGAGTCAAGCTTCTCGCGGGCCTCCGGCGCATCCACGCTGTCTTTGAGCAGGGATTTGACCGCCGCGAGCCGCTTGAGTTTGGTCTTGTGGCCCAGCGTTACGATCAGCGTGCGCCGCCCGTCCCGCTCGATCAGTCCGGCGATGTTGTACCCTGCCGCGCAGGTAAATCCCGTTTTCATACCCTGTGCGCCCTCAATTCTGCCGAACAGGGGATTGGTGGTGCCGACGGTTTTGCCTGCCGCTGTGACGGAGCGTTTCTTGAACAGCGCGCTGCGGTCCGGAAAGTCGTTCAGCAACGCCAGCGCCAGAATCGCCGTGTCGCGGGCGGTGGTGTATTGATCTTTGCGCGGCAGGCCGGAGGCGCTGGCGTAATTGGTGTTGGTCATGCCCAGCCTTGCGGCGGTGGCGTTCATGCGGGTGACGAAAGCCTCCTCGCTGTCAGCAACCGCCTCGGCCACCGCGACGGCGGCATCGTTTTTTGAGCCGACAATGGCCGCGTGGAGAAGCTCAATGAAGCGCAGTTCGCGGCCCGCTTTGACGGAGAGTTTGACGGGCGGGGTGCGGGCGGCTTTGGCGGAGATTTCGATTTTCGTGTCGCCGCCAACCTCGCCCTTCTCCAGCGCCTCGAACGCGAGATAGGCCGTCATCAGTTTGACGAGCGAAGCGGGGCGGCGCAGAGCGTCGGGCGCGTCGGCCGTGATGATCTCAGCGCGCTCGACATCGACGGTGATGTCTGCGCCCCGTGCGGGGAGGGCGAGGCAGAGGAGGAGGGCGAGGCTGCACAGCGCTTTTAAGAAAGCGTCCTGCCCCGGACAACGATCCGGAGCCTGCCGGAGCGGCGAAAGGTCCAGCATCAAGTGCGGGACAGCGTCACTATTTTCACAAACTTCTCTCACAGCGCGGCGAGCCATGCGGTTGCTTCCTCAACGCTGCTTGCTGTCGGACAGGTCACGCAGGGGCGGTTCAGCAGGATAACCGGCAGGCCCAGCGCATTGGCGGCGGCGATTTTCGGGTATGCGCCTGCGCCTCCGGCATTGCGGGTGATGAGCGTGTCGATACCGTGCGCCCGCATCAGGGCGGTCTCGGATTGTGCGGTGTAGGGTCCGGATTGTGTGGTCAGGTCGAACTGCGCCAAACCCTCCCGCGCGCGGTCATCCTTACGCGAGCGCACCAGATACCAGCGCGCCTCATCGCCGCGAAAGGCGGCACGGTCAGAGGCGCTCAGGCAAAGGAAGACCCGCTTAGCGGTTTGGTCCAGCGCGCGGCGCGCGGCTTGAGCGCTATCGACCTGAACCCAGCGATCCCCCGCCACCGCGCTCCATTCAGGACGGCGCAGGCGCAGAAGCGGAATGTTGTCCCGCGCGCAAACCGCCTGAACCGCGTCGTGGGTTTCGCGTTCGCACGGGTGGCTTGCGTCGATCACGGTGCTTGCGCCTGAAAACGCCGTGAGATCGCTGCCATCAACGCAGACAGCCTTAGGCAACACCCGCGCAAGGGCGTTCGCTTCGCGCGATCCTGTGACGATAACAGCTTTCATCGGTTCGGATTACGCGGGTTGCGCGCCCAACTCAATGACGACAACACCTTCCGGTCCGGCGGACAGCGCAACCTCGCCGCGTTTCAGGCGCAGCGCGTCATCGCCGAACAACTCGCGCCGCCACCCGTGCATTGCCGCCACATCCGGCTCGTCATGCATGGCGATCTGGTCGAGATCGGCTGCGGAGGCGACCAGCCGCTCGGCAACATTGGCTTTGGAGGCATTCGCGCGCAGCAGGGTGCGCAGCAGGTCGGACAGCGCGCTTTGCCGCGCGTCAGGGCGAAACGCCTCGCGCGCCGGTTTGGGCGGGGTGACGCTTTCGGCATTGGCGACCAGATCGAGCAACTCCTGCACCGCATCCCGCGACAGGCTTTCGCGGCGTGACATCCGGCCGGAGGTCAGCGCCTCGGCGGTTTTGGGGCGGGCGGCGGCGATTTCGAGCAAGGCGTCATCTTTGAGAACACGGTTGCGCGGCACGTCTTTGCGCTGGGCTTCCGCCTCGCGCCATGCGGCCAGTGCCTTGGCTGCGCCGAACAGTTTCGCGTTCGGGCCGCGCATCTTCAGGCGTTGCCAGGCATCTTCCGGCTCGACGCGATAGGTCTCAATCGCTTCAAGAATATCCATTTCCTGCGTCAACCAATGCGCGCGGCCCTCTTGCTCCAGCTTTTCAGCGAAGAACTCGTAAATATCGCGCAGGTGGGTGACATCGCCGAGGGCGTAGTCGAGTTGTTTTTGCGACAACGGGCGCTTGGCCCAATCCGTAAAGCGGCTGGATTTGTCGAGGCTGACATCGACGATGCCGCGCACCAGCTTCTCATAGCCGACCTGATCGCCGAACCCGCAGACCATGCCTGCGATTTGGGTGTCGAACAGAGGCTTTGGGACAGCGCCCGCCTGTTTGACGAAAATCTCCACATCCTGACGGGCGGCGTGAAAGACTTTCAGCACGGACTCGTCCGCCATCAGCGCGTAAAGCGGGGCGAGGTCGATGTCATTGGCCAGCGGATCAATAATCACCGCGCCGTCACGCTCCCAATCGGTGTCGGATTCGTCCTCAAAGCGGGGGCGGCCAACCTGTACCAGACACAGGATCGGCCAATAGGTGCGCTCGCGCATGAACTCGGTATCAACCGTCACATAATCGCATCGGGCATAGATGTTACAAAGATCGGTGAGGGCGTCGGTTGTGGTAATAACGGTGGGGGTCATGCGGTTCTTTCGGGAACGCGGAACAATGTTATTCTTCGGAATTCTCAGAGTGTTGTATCCGGTCGATAACTTCAAGCCACTTTGCGGTTTCCTGCGCCCCGACCAACGCATATTTCTCGCCAAGGATGAAACAGGGCACACCTGTTACACCCATCTGACGGGCCAGCGCATCCTCGTTCAGCAAGACGGAGCGGTCAGCGTCTTCGGCGTAAAGGCGCCTCAACAGCGCGCCGTCGAGGTCCAGACTTTCGCCGATGCCGAGCAGGATTTCGCGATTCCCGATGTCCTGACCGTCGCAGAAATAGGCTTTGAACAGCGCGTTCACCACCGCATCCTGCTGTCCCGCACTGCGTGACCAGCGGATCAGGCGATGCGCGTCCAGCGTGTTGGGGGTGCGCTTCATTTTCGAGAAATCGGAGGGCAGGCCGGCCGCTTTCACGGCGTCTTCAATCCGGCCATAGACCTGATCCGCACCCGCGCGCCCGCCGAACTTGTTGTCGAGATAGTCCTGACGGCCCATGCCTTCATCCGGCATTTCAGGGTTCAGCTGATACGTGCGCCATTGAATGTCGAGGCCGTGGTCAGGGCGCTGGGCCAAAGCGGCGTCAAGTTTCGCCTTACCGATATAGCACCAGGGGCAAATCGGATCGGAAAGTATATCCAGCGTTGGTTGCGCGGCTTCCATGTAACATTCCGTGGCATCGCGGGAGGGTGAAGGTCAAGGGTTAAAGCGTTAATTTCCGCCAAAGTCAGGACGGGACTTCTCCCCCTCGCGCCAGCATGGCAGGGGCGGCGATGGGCAGGAAACCGAGGGCAATCGCTTCCGGGCGGTTTCGAGCGTAGTGATTCAAAATTACGCAAAACATTGTAGCGGTCGCGTGGTGAATCCTTTTGACCTGAGCGCAGCGCTACAGGGCCGCCGGACCCTGTCCGCCGGTCACATCTCCCGCTTATAGCGTTTTCAAGGGCAATGGGTTCATTGCCCGACTCGGAAAACGCGCTGAAACAAGAAGTTAGAGCATCCTGAACGATCCTTATATCGTTCAGGATGCTCTAATCACCCCGTATCCGGCGGATCATGCAACGCATAAAG
>CALDZQ010000098.1 GCA_937944035.1 uncultured Neomegalonema sp.
CCGCGCGACCTGCGCATTGATGATTGCGCCATCGGCACGCCGGGGCCGGATCAGGTGGCCGTGGCGATCAGGGCGGGCGGCATCTGCGGGTCTGACTTGCATTACTACCAGCACGGCGGTTTCGGCAGCATCCGGCTGAAAGAACCCATGATTTTGGGCCACGAAGTCTCCGGCGGGATCACCGGGCTTGGTGAAAATGTGTCCGGCCTGCGTATCGGCCAACTCGTCGCCATCTCCCCCTCACGCCCGTGCAGTACCTGCGAATACTGCCTGCGCGGACAACAACAGCACTGTATGAACATGCGCTTTTACGGCAGTGCGATGCCCTTCCCCCATATCCAAGGCGCGTTCCGTCAAGCCATAATCGCCGATGCCTGCCAATGCATCCCCGCAGACGGCCTCACCGCCGGACAAGCGGCGATGGCAGAACCCCTCGCCGTGTGCCTCCACGCAGTCAATCGGGCGGGCAACCTGCTGGGCAAGACCGTCCTTGTCACCGGATGCGGTCCCATCGGCGTTCTAACAATCCTAGCCGCCCGCCGCGCCGGAGCGACCAAGATCATCGCCACAGACCTCACCGGTTTCACACTCTCCAAAGCTTCAGAGGCCGGAGCGGACCACGCCATCAATATCAGTACAGATACCAACGCTCTCGCCCCCTACAACGCCGGCAAAGGTCAGGTTGATGTGCATTTCGAATGCTCAGGCGCACAAGCGGCGCTCGCAACAGGTATTACCGCACTTCGCCCCGGTGGAACCTTGGTGCAACTCGGCTTGGGCGGCGATATGACGATACCGATGCAAGCGCTCACCGCGAAAGAAATCACCCTCAAAGGCTCCTTCCGCTTCCATGAGGAGTTCACAGACGCCGTCCGTTTCATGCAAGCCGGTCTGATTGATGTAACCCCGCTCATCACTCACACCTTACCTTTCGCTGAAGCCCCTGCCGCATTTGAACTTGCCGCAGACCGCAGCCAAACAATGAAGGCGCAAATCGCATTTTGACGAGGAACAGCCCCATGACCATCACCGCCATAGCGCAACGCGCCCCCGTCATCCCCGTCCTCGTGATCGACGACATCGATAGCGCCATCCCTCTCGCCAACGCCCTTGTGCGCGGAGGCTTGCCCGTCCTCGAAGTCACCTTACGCACCCCGGCGGCTTTACAGGCGATCAGGCGCATGGTCGACGAATGCCCCCACGCCATCATCGGCGCGGGAACCATCCGCAATGGAGACGACATTACCGCCTGCCGCGCAGCGGGTGCAGCCTTCGGCGTCAGCCCCGGCGCACCCGCCAGCCTGCTCGCGGCGCTGGCTCAAGACGGTGCGGAGAACGGCGACTGGCCGTTTCTGCCGGGCTGCGCCACCGCGTCCGAGGCGATGCTGCTGTCCGATTTCGGTTATGAGATGGTGAAGTTCTTTCCGGCGGAACAGGCGGGCGGCGCGGCAATGCTGAAATCCCTCGCGTCGCCTCTGCCGGACATCATGTTTTGCCCCACGGGCGGCATCGGTGCGCATAATGCCGCTGACTATCTCGCCCTGCCCAATGTTCTTTGCGTAGGCGGATCATGGGTCGCCCCCGCCGGCATGGTCGCCGCCAAAGACTGGGACGGCATCACCAAACTTGCGGCGGAGGCAAGCGGAATTACCCGCCGATAATGTTCTTGGGATTGCCCTCGACAAAGCGCTCGACATGCTCGATCACCTGACGCCAAACCTCGGTCATCGCCTCCTCGCTGGCCCAAGCCACATGCGGGGTGATGATGACATTCGGGCGGCCCATCACTTTCAGCAACGGATTGTCCGGCACGGGTGGCTCCTTGGTCAGCACATCAAAACCCGCTCCTGCGATCAGGCCGCGATCCAGCGCATCCGCCATCGCCGCCTCGTCGACCAATCCGCCCCGCGACGTGTTGATGAGCAGCGGTTTTTTCTTCATCGCTTCAAATTCCGGAGTCGAGATCATATGCTTTGTAGCGGGCATCAGCGGCGCGTGGCAGGTGATAATATCTGAAGTCTCGATCACCTCATCCCAAGGTGTATAAAGCGGGCCAAGCCCGGTCGACCCCTTATGCGCCGCATAGACAGGCTCCATCCCGAACCCGCGCGCGATCTGCGCAACCGATGCCCCGATGGCCCCCTCACCGATAATCCCCAGCCGCGATCCGGCGAGATCTTTGATGGGGTGGTTGAAGAAGCAAAACTGACCGGATTTCTCCCACTCGCCGTCAATCACATCCTGCCGGTAGCCGACAATCGAGCGCCGCAGGGCGAGGATCAGCGCGAATGTATGCTCCGGTACGGTATTCACCGCATATCCGCGCACATTGGCCACCGGAATGCCGCGTGCGGTACAGGCCGGAATGTCAATAACATCATACCCGGTGGCCGCGACCGAAATCATCTTCAGATGCGGCGCGCTTTCGAGCGTATCGGCCCGGATCGGTGCTTTATTGGTGATTACAATTTCCGCATCCGCAATGCGCTCAGACACTTGTTCGGGTGCGGTCTTACCGTACTCCACCCATTCATGCGGAAAGTTAGGCCGCGTAATCTCTACCGTTGGCCCGATTGTATCCCGATCCAGAAAGACGATTTTCATCCGATTTCCCCGCTTCGCTTTTAATTTTTTTCAACTCTGGTGCAAGAGTAGCGCTGACACCAGAAATTCACATCTTCGCAGATGAAGTTTTTGCCGTTCGTGTTAGAAGGCTTTCAAACAGTCGCTCACCTTGCAACGCTCCATCAGAGGCTCCCCCATGAAACAATCAAGAAACGTCAAAATCGTCGCCACGCTCGGACCTTCATCGTCCGACCGCGAAATGATAAAGACGCTTTGCGAAGCCGGAGCCGATGTTTTTCGCCTGAACATGAGCCACGGCACACAAGACGATCAGCGCGACCGTTATGAGCTGATCCGCGAAGTAGAACACGAATTGGGCCGCCCGATCGGGGTGTTGGCCGATTTGCAAGGGCCGAAAATCCGCTGCGGCGTATTCGCCGCGACCAGCCACATTCTCGCGGTTGGAGATAGTTTCCGATTTGATTCTCAAGACACGCCGGGCGATGCGACACGCGTTCGCCTGCCCCACCCTGAAATCCTGGGCGCACTCACCGAAGGCTCCACAATTCTCGTCAATGACGGGAAAATCCGGATGCGCGTTACCAAAGCGCATGGGGATGCGGTCGATGCGGTCGTTCAGGTCGGTGGTGAAATCTCTGATCGCAAAGGCATTAACTTGCCGGATGTCGTCTTGCCTGTGGCTGCCCTGTCCGAAAAAGACCGCTCCGATCTGGAATTTGCCTGCGAGCTAGGCGCTGACTGGATCGCGCTTTCCTTCGTGCAACGAGCGGCGGACATCGAGGAAGCGAAAGAACTGATAAAAGACCGCGCGCTTGTAATGACAAAGGTCGAAAAGCCTGCGGCCGTGACGGACTTCAAATCAATCCTCGAAGCGTCGGACGGCATCATGGTTGCGCGCGGGGATTTGGGTGTCGAGATGGAACTCGCCGACTTGCCCGCCATCCAAAAACGCCTGATCCGCGATTGCCGCCATGTCGGTAAACCTGTGGTCGTCGCAACGCAGATGTTGGAAAGCATGATCTCCAGCCCCGTCCCCACACGTGCCGAGATTTCGGACGTTGCCGGCGCGATCTATGACGGGGCCGACGCGGTCATGCTGTCCGCCGAATCAGCGGCTGGAGATTTCCCCATTGAGGCCGTGACTACGATGGCGAATGTCGCCTTGAAAGTTGAAATGGACCCGCATTATCGCGAGATGATCGACAATTCCCGCACAGCCCCGGTCGCAAGCGTCGCAACCGCAATCACGGCAGCCGCCCGCGAAGTGGCCGAGGCCGTCGATGTAAAAGCGATTTGTTGCTTCACGCACTCCGGCACGACAGCGAAACTCGCTGCCCGCGAGCGGCCGAACGCTCCGATCATCGCTCTAACCCCGATGATCCGCACAGCGCGTATGTTGACGATGTATTGGGGCTTGCATTGCCGCACTGCCGATGAGGTCACGCGCTTTAAACTGGCCGTCGTCTCTGCCGCCCGTGCCGCTAAAGAAATGGGTATGGCAGACGAGGACGACCGCATCGCCGTCACCGCAGGCGTACCCTTTGGCCGCCCCGGAACAACGAACATCCTGCGAATCGCCCCCGTTCATGAGAAAGCGATCTATGAAGGTGAGCGCGGTTATTAATATCGCTTATTGAGTGCGGTTTCGGATAAATCCGACAAGCTTTTGATTCGTAAACCGCGCCCAAGAATTACGTAAGGCGCAAATTCCCAAGCTTATATATCGTGTAAGAACAATGAATTAGAGCCTTTCAGGCAAATCAAAGCGTGTTAAAAAATTTTGAGAGCAGCGGGATAAATTGGTGTGAAGCAGTCTCACTTGATGTAAAAAAATCGCCGGCTTCGCATTATCTGTAATTTTTGATTTATATTGCAGAAACACCTGATAACGATATTTACCTGTCGACAAAATTGATGCTTTCGGTTTAAAAGCCAATCGCAACTACATCTCCCGGTTTTATTTCAATAGTTTAAACGGGAGATTTCAACCTAAATCGCAACCATAGAGAGTGAGCATAGTCACTGCTTTGTGCGGACGCTAAAATATAGTGCATTATGCTTGGCGTTCCTGTATAAAACTGTGATTGTGTATCAGAACACAACACAACAGGAGTAAGACTATGATTAATCGTACTTTGCCATGCGCTCTGGCATCAGGTATTTTGTACTTTGTAATGAGCGGTACGTCAATTGCCCAAGTAGCACTGTCAAGCTGTGATCCAGCAACAGGGCTGACCCCTTCCGGGCAACAATGTGTGACGCTTACCCCGGTTGACCCAACACGTTATGACTCTCAGATCAGCGGTGAAGGCGCTTCTAATTACAGCGCTGTTAACGTGACCGAACTGGCTGAGACATATCAGTGTGACCGATCTTCTGGTAACAATGCCGCTGGCGGCGGTGGCAGCATTCTTATTGAAGATTGCGGTGCGCCACTCGACCTTGATCCTTCGACATTCAAGGAGTTTGTGGGCTATTCCGGCAATGCAGCGCCTGCGCCTGCGCCTGTACCCACACCAGTCAGCGTTCCTGCTCCGCTTCCAGCTCCGACCGTGATCGCAGCACCCGCTTACGCGCCGGTACTTGCACCTGTGGGCCTTGGATTTGGTCAACTCGCAGTTGGCCTTGCTGGTGTCGCAGCAGTTGGCGCAATCATTGCGCTCGCATCTGATGATAACGACAGCGCCGTCAGCACGACGGGCACACGCTAATACCGGAGCGATTTAGGAAACCCGATAGGTTTCCTCATGATAATCGCGCCATTGTAAAGATAGAGCGTCGAAACGATTAACAATCGTCCGGCGCTCTATTTTCGTTTTCAATACTTGTGAAGCATTGCTTAGACCATCCTGAACGATATAAGGATCATTCCGGATAGTCTAACTTCTTGTTTTGGCGCGTTTTCCGAGTCGGGCAATGAATTCATTGCCCTTGAAAATGCTCTAGCCTGTACATTTTTACAGCTTGCAATGCCCCGGATAGGTGCTGACACTCGGTACATCCCCTTCTTCGTGAGACCTCTGCATCGCCTCCCAGAATGCGAGTGTCAGGATCTCGCCGTGCTCCTTACGAAACACACGACGCAGCGAGCGATCTTCGATGCGCATGTGCATTTCGATTTCCTCCG
>CALDZQ010000099.1 GCA_937944035.1 uncultured Neomegalonema sp.
GCGCCCGCGATGGCGGCGCACATCATGCCGGCGGCCCCCGCACCCAGGATGATCGCGTCGAATTTTTGAGGCTGGTTCATCCGCGATGCCTATGCCGGGCGCGGGGTTTTCTCAAGCGTCGTGAAAACGTGATGTGACATCCCGCCACACCTTGTGCATCCTCAGGTGAAATGAGTGGAGGAAACGCATGTTGGGATTGAAACGGGTTTTGGCGCTGGGGGTGGCTTTGCTGCCCGGCATCGCAGTGGCTTCTGAAGGCGAGCGGATCGCGGTCAAGGGCGAGTTGATCGATACGTGGTGCTATTTCTCCGGCGTGATGGGCGGGCCGGATGCGGTGGTCGGGTCGGCGCATCATACCTGCGCGATGTGGTGTGCGGCGGGGGGAATTCCTGTCGGCCTGCTTGGCGAGGACGGGACCGTTTATATGGTTCTGAAGCTGGGCGAGGATGACGATTCCAACGGGGGCGATACGTTCCTGACCATGACCAACGACACGATCGAGGCCGAAGGGATGCTGTATGAGCGGGACGGGCTGAACTATCTGGTCGTGGCCGAAGTCACCTCGAATGAGGGCGTCACCAACCTCACCCATGAAGATTTCGGTGTCACGCCGGGGAATACGATCCCCGATGCGGTGGTCGATAAAGTGTTGGAGGAATAGGGTATGAAACGCATTGCATTGATCGCCTTACTGCTCGCAACGCCCGCACTGGCGGCGGAAGATGGCGCGTTTTCTGAAGGGTCGGAGGCGAAAAGCTGGAACCTGACGGCGCAGGAAAAAGCGCGCTTTACCGCCAAAGTCGTAGATATTTTGTGCGAGGTCGCCGGAGACTGCCCGAAAGATTGCGGCGCGGGGACGCGGCAGATGGGGCTTGTTCGCGAAGCAGACGGCGCGCTGATCTTTCCCAACAAAAACGGCCAGCCGATTTTCACCGGCGCGGCCACAGACCTTGCCCCCTATTGCGGCAAGATGGTCGAGGTGGACGGGTTGCTGACGGGGGGCGATGAAATCACGCCGGGGTCCGCAAAAATCTATCAGGTGCAGCGCATCCGCGAGTTGGGCGGGGAGTGGAAGAAAGCGAACCGCTGGACGAAGGAATGGGCGAAGAAAAACCCCGATGCCAAGGGCAAAGGCCCGTGGTTCCGGCGCGATCCGCGTATCACGGAAGAGATTGCGAAGGATGGTTATCTCGGTCTGGGGCCTGAGGAGGACAAGGTGTTCATCAAGGATTGGTATTGATGCGGGCGGTGTCTCTGGCGCTGTCTGTCACTCTGGCGATGGCGGGCGCCGCCCATGCAGGCTCGCCGCTGCCGTTCAAGGTCGGCGGGCCGTTCGAGTTGATCGACCAGCATGGCGAGACGCAGACCGATGAGAGCCTGAAAGGCACGGCTTCGCTGTTGTTTTTCGGTTATGCGCAGTGTCAGGCGATTTGCTCGGTGGTTGTGCCGCGCATGGCCGAGGCGGTGGATTTGCTGGCGGAGCAGGGGCTGGATGTGCGGCCTGTGCTCATCACCGTTGATCCGGCGCGGGATACGGCGGCGGCACTGCGCGATGCTGCGCCGGATATGCATCCGCGTATGGTGGCGCTGACAGGATCGGATGATGCGCTGGCGGCGGCGCGCAAAGCGTACCGCGTCGAAAGCGAACAGATTGCCGAGGATATTGAGGGGCCGATCTACGCGCATGGCAGTTTTGTCTATCTGCTGGATGCGCAAGGCGAGGCTGTGAGCCTGATGCCGCCGATTTTGGGAGCCGAACGGATGGCCGAAATCGCGGTGAAATATTTGAAAGAGTGACACCAAAGATGTCATCCCAGGACTTGTTCCGAGGGTCCGGTTCCGCGTTACAGCGTTGTGCCTAATTCTTGAATCACGCACAACGCTGTCGTCTTTTGTTTTTTCGCGATTTCTGAGC
Organism: uncultured Neomegalonema sp.; assembly: GCA_937944035.1. Classification (GTDB taxonomy): domain Bacteria; phylum Pseudomonadota; class Alphaproteobacteria; order Rhodobacterales; family Rhodobacteraceae; genus JAHDDY01. The sequence continues at coordinate 1,916 of CALDZQ010000099.1, forward strand.
CGCAAGGTGTTTCCACCTTGCTCGAAATCGCTTTAGCCCTGAATTTCCGTCTTTGTGATCGTGACGCCGAATCCGGCGAGGCCGACATACTGGCGTTCGCGGGACGCGAGCAGGCGGATTGACGAGACGCCAAGGTCGCGCAGGATTTGTGCGCCCAGACCGATGTCGAGCCAGCTTTCCGACCGGGCGACGGAGGTGGCGGTGATGCCCTCCTCCCACGACGGCGGATCGGCGGTCACGCCCACGGCCCCCTCGCGCAGGTAGACGATGACACCGCGCCCTTCTTTGGCGATACGGCGCTCGGCCAGCGCGATGGTCCGGTCTTTGCCGCCGAACACGTCTTCGAGCACGTTCTCGCGGTGCAGGCGGGTCAGGACTTCGGTTCCATCAGACAGATCGCCATAGACAAGCGCGATATGGTGCTCTTTGTCGAAGGGCGTGGAGTATACGATCGCATTGGCGGGGCCGACCTCGGTTTCGATCTTGAACTCTGCGACCCGCGTGACCAGTGTTTCGCGCTGTTGACGGTAGTGGATGAGGTCGGCGATGGAGACGATTTTCAGATCATTCTCGCGGGCGTATTCATGCAACGGTTCGCCCTTAAGGGTCTCGCCGTTTTTGTCGAGGATTTCGCAGATCACGCCTGCGGGCGGCTCTCCGGCGAGGCGGGCGAGATCCACGGCGGCTTCGGTGTGGCCGGAGCGCATGAGGACGCCGCCGTCGCGGGCGACGAGCGGGAAGATGTGGCCGGGACGCACAAAATCTTCGGCTTGCACATTGTTGTTGGCCAGCGCGCGGACGGTGGAGGCGCGCTCGGTGGCGGAAATGCCTGTGGTCAGCTCTTCGCGGTAATCGATGGAGACGGTGAACGCGGTCGAAAGCGGCGCGTCATTCTCGCGGGCCATCGGCTCCAACTTCAGGCGGCGCGCTTCGGTCCGGGTGATCGGGGCGCACACCAGGCCGCCCGCTTGGATGATGAAGGCCATTGATTCTTTTGAGACTTTCGAGGCGGCCATAACGAGGTCGCCCTCGTTCTCGCGGTCTTCATCGTCCACAACAACGACACACTTCCCGTCCGCTATCGCCTCGATGGCCTCTTGAATCGTGTCCAGCTTCATTGTGTTGTCCTTCGAACTGATAGCGCCGCGCGGGGATTAACCACGCAAATGCAAGAAACAACAATCCCAGACAACCAAAAACGACCACCGAGGGCTGCGACAAGATCGGGTGGAACAGGTTTTTCCACATGCCGCCCAAATGACGCGCGTACATGCCCTCGTGCAATGCGGTCAGGCTGCGCTCGTGCAGGGTCAGCCATAATGTGCCCAAGGGACGGAAGATCAGCCGACTCGTATCGGAGTAATTGAACAGGTCAATGACCGCGCTGATCGCGGCGATGCCGAACCAGCTGAACCCGAACAAGCGGAACACGCGCTTCTTCGCGTAGGTCATCGTGCTGCGCATTACGGCCTCAAGCTCTCGTTTTACATCAATGTCATACAGTAACTTACTGTAATCGCGTTGTCATATATTTTTCTGAAAAGCGGTGCGGCTTTGAAAAACCAGCGGTGGGGACGCGTCGGGTGGTCAAAAGACTTTTTCAGTGGCCAAAGCCGTTTACTCGCACCGCCACGGTTGTTAGAAGGCGCGCGTCAGGGGACAAGGGGACATCGCCACATGAAGCCGAATTCGGACATCAAGTTGCTGGCGGGGAATTCAAACCCGGCGCTGGCGGAAGTTATATCCTCCAAGCTGTTCAGACCCCTTACCGATGCGAAGGTCACGCGGTTTGCGGATTCGGAAGTCTGGGTCGAGATTTACGAGAATATGCGCGGCGAGGATGTTTTCATCATCCAACCCACCTCCAGCCCGGCGAATGACAGCCTGATGGAGTTGTTGATTATCATCGATGCGCTGAAACGGGCCTCTGCGGGCCGGATCACGGCGGTGGTTCCCTATTTCGGCTATGCGCGGCAGGACCGTAAGACGGCGGCGCGCACCCCGATCACGGCGAAGCTGGTCGCCAATCTGATTACCGAAGCGGGGGCGGATCGTGTGCTGACCGTTGACCTGCACGCGGGGCAGATTCAGGGCTTTTTCGATATTCCGGTCGATAACCTCTATGCCGCGCCGGTGTTTGCGCATTACGCGAAAGAAATGATGCCCGCCGACGAGCGGCTGATGATCGTTTCCCCGGATGTGGGGGGCGTGGTGCGGGCGCGGACATTTGCGAACATGATCGACGGCGATCTCGCGGTGATCGACAAAAGGCGCGAGCGCGCGGGTGTTGTCGGCGAGATGGACGTGATCGGCGATGTCGCGGGACGGACCTGTGTGCTGTATGACGACATCGTTGATTCTGCGGGAACGCTGTGCCGTGCTGCCGAGGCGCTGATCGAAAAAGGCGCGACCGAGGTTCATGCGATGTGTACGCACGGGGTGCTGTCCGGTGAGGCGGTCAACCGGGTTGAAAAATCGGCCCTCAAAAGCCTGGCCATCACCGACTCGATTGACCAGTCGGGCACGCGCGACAGCACCAAGGTCAAGGTGTTTTCCATCGGGCCGATGCTGGCGGCGGCGATTGATTCCATCGCGCGGCATGATTCCGTGTCGCGTCTGTTCAAAAAAGCGCCCACAAGCTGAGGTTACACAGGTTTCGGGAAAAGCCGATCGGCTTTTCGACCAGGAAATCGCTTTAGCCGTCTGACGGCCTTGCGTGTTACGACAGTCGCGGGTATAGAGCGCGCTCAATAATGCGGGCCGCGCCCGTCTGGCCCCGGCGACCCCGCCCTCTTTTCGGAATGTAAGAGATGAAAAAAGATATTCACCCCGAATACCACACCATCAACGTCAAGATGACGAATGGCGATATTGTTCAGATGCGCTCGACTTGGGGTGCGGAAGGCGATGAGTTGGCGTTGGACGTTGATCCGACAACACACCCTGCCTGGACCGGCGGCTCGACCCGCCTGATGGATACCGGCGGGCGTGTCTCGAAGTTTAAAGAGAAGTTCAAAGGCTTCGGCTTCTGAGGAAGTCTTATGCTGTCTGTGTGGGATATATCATTGTCTGACACCCGCAAAGGCCGGTGCGTCTGATGGTGCGCGGGACTAAAGCGCATATCATCGTTTTCGGCAACGAAAAGGGTGGTTCGGGCAAATCGACAACGGCGATGCATGTGTTTGTGGCACTTGCGCGGCGCGGAATGCGCGTGGGCGCGATCGATTTGGATTTGCGCCAGAAAAGCCTGTTCCGCTACATCGAAAACCGCAGAGGCTGGTCCGAGCGCAAGGGTGTGAAACTGGTCCTGCCGCGCACGATTACGATTGAGAACAGCAACCACCGCGACCGCGAAACGTCCTGGCGGCTTGAGGGGGAACGCTTTGATGCGGCGATTTCGGATTTGAGCCGCGACTGCGATGTGATTCTGATCGACTGTCCGGGTGCGTATTCCAACCTCTCGCGCCTCGGCCACAGTGCGGCGGATACGCTGGTGACGCCGATCAATGACAGTTTTATCGATTTCGATCTGCTGGCACGGGTTGATCCGAGCACGCTGACCATCAGCGGGCCGTCGATTTACTCGGAAATGGTGTGGGAAAGCCGCAAGCTGCGCGCGCAGGTGGGG
>CALDZQ010000100.1 GCA_937944035.1 uncultured Neomegalonema sp.
CCTGCCGTTGCTCAGGCGTCAGAACAAGGCCCGCCTCAAGCAGATCGATCAACAGCTCGAAGCCGTCGAAAAAGCCATCAGCACTGAAATCAAAGGAGACGAACGCCTGACCCGCAAGCTCGACATTCTTCTCAGCATTCACGGAATCTCAAAGATCACGGCTTTCGATATCATCATCGAGATGCCCGAACTGGGACCAATGACCGGTGCGCAAGCTGCCTCTCTCACAGGTCTTGCACCGCGTCAGAGCCAGTCGGGAAAACACGAACGCCGCGCTCATATCAGAGGAGGACGCGCAAACCTGCGCCACGCACTCTATATGCCCGCACTTGTCGCAACCCGCTTTAACCCCGATCTCAAACAACAATATGATCGTCACATCAAAGCGGGAAAACCGCCCAAAGTCGCAATCACAGCCGCTATGCGTAAACTCATTACACTCGCTAATGCACTCGTCAGAGATAACCGCCAGTGGACAAATAATCATGCTTGCGCATAACGGATACTGTAGGTGTCCGGCAAGTCGTTCGGCTGCTCTATTGGATCATGACGCGGAAGGTTACAGCGCCTTCACCGCCCGGCGGAAATGCGCCGGGGCAGGACCATTTAATCGGTCCGGTATAGTTTGCGCCGCCGCCGCCCGACGGGTCAGAAACCGAACAGCTTACCCCCGGCGCTACGGCAACGGGGCCGGGTACAGGCTCTGACAATGCTGTCCAAACCGGGGTTTGGTCGAAGACGGTGATATTCGTGATCGCGTTAACGCCCGGATTCGAGATGATGATCCGATATTCGAGAATATCGCCTATCGTGCCGGTGTTTGAGGTTGCCTCCGGCGTGTTTTGGGTGAGGTTTTTTACCAGTTTGCGCAGTGTGATCTCTCCGCCGGAAGATCCGCTGATCGTGTCGTCATTGCGCAGGTTTGTGCTCAGGCCCGTGCCTGTGAATGTTGTGAGCGCGGTCAGGCCGTAGGTGTTGATCGCGGATCCGCTGACCCCGCCTGATGCCTGTGTGCGCACAATTAGACAGATGCTTTGCCCCGCTTCCACGGTTAGCGGGCCTGCGAGGGCGGTGTCAGGTGTGCCGTCGCAGCCTGTGTCCTGAAACAGCGTGTTGGTGAAGGCATTCGGGGGGCTGACGGTCACATCGGCAAGTGAGAAGCTGACACTGCCCGTTGCCGTTGCCTCATAGCGGTGTGCCAGGTCAACGATCTGCCCGTCGGCGAGGCTGGCGCTTTGGTTCTGGCTGAGCGTTGGTTCGGCGATCAGGCCGAAGTCGAGGCCGGAATAGCTTTCATTCGCGGCGGCGGTGAATGTGTAGGTTCCGTCTGTCTGGCCGGAATTGATGAATGCGGGCAGGCCGGGATCAGCCTCCGAGACGGAAAAGTGGCCCGCTGCGGGCGTTATGGTCACGGTTACGGGGCCGGAATACCCGACGGGCAGGCTGGCGAGCCAGCGGCCTTCGCTGTCCACCATCGGCGTGGCGAGTGCAGCGCCGTTGTTGTCGGTGAGTATGATGGCGGCATACGCGCCCCCGGTCTCGGTCCCGCCCAAGGCGGCGTCATAGGCGGTTGCCCCGCCCGCGCCGTTGTCGAGAAAGATGCGGCCCGAAACGGTTTGGCCGAAAATCTCGTTGACGGTGAATTGCGCCTCGTCATCATCCGTACCGTCGGCAATAAGCCGCCCGATGGTGAAGTCGGAATCGGGATCGGGCATCGAGCTGAACACGATCTCCGCATAGTTGGTGCGCCCGCCGCCAGAATTGGCGATGGTCGTGATCGTCAGCGTCTCAACCGCGCCGACGAGAAGCTCATCGACAAACCAGTTGCCGTTGGCCGGATTGTAATAGTCACCGACGGCGGGGGCATCATCGGAAACGTAAGTGAATCCGTCCGGGATGATGTCGGACACCATGACGTTCGCGGGCGAGCCGTTGCCTTTGTTCTCGACGCTGATCGTCCAGATCACTGTATCGCCGGCCAGTGCTTCGGTGACATTGGCGGTTTTTGTGATTTCCAGATCGGCGCTACCGGGGTCCATGCCGAAATTGAGGTTTCCGGTCTGGGTATTGGCGATGACGGTGACGCCGATAAGCGGGTTCGATGTGCCGAGGCTGGAATTCATAGGCAGATCGGGGTCGCTGGTGTCAATCTCGACCCGATAGGTTTCAATCGTCACCAAGCCGTCAAAGCTGTAAGTGCCATCCGCAAGGGTATCGGTTGTGCCGATAAGCGTATCGTCGAACAGATCGGCCTGTGTGCCGTTGTCGTAGTAGATTTCCACACTGACGCCCGCACCAACGCCCGGCTCTGTCAGGCCAAGTTGGTCGTCGCTGTCGATGTCCTCATATACCGTGCCCGTAATGCCACCCAGCGGCACAGGGGCCGGGCCGCGACAGTATGCGCCGTCGTTTGTGCCGCCCTCCTCATCGGTGCTGGTGGCAAGGTAGGTCGCGTTTCCGGTTCCGTTGCCCGCTATTCCGACATTGGCGACGATAATGTCGTTATTGTTGTTATTGTACATGTAGAGGCGGCCATCTTCGTCGAACCACATCGCGCCGTAGGCGCCATTGTAAACTGCGGGTCCGAAGAATTGGGGGGTTGCTGTTCCGCCGCCGTTCAGCAGGCTGCTCACGTCGACGTAGAAAAGCTGATCTTGTCGGGTGTCGTAGCCGTAGATCATTCCATCGACCGGGTTGTAGGCGAAGTCGGCGCCGGACGCGTTTTCCGTGAGCGTGATGATGCCGTTATTCACCGGATTTGCGGGGTCAGTCAGGTCAATAAGCTGCCACAGCCGCGCGTCATCGCGCGAGCGGTAGATCATAATGCCGTTCGGTAAAACATCGCCAACGAAACTGCCCCGCTCGAAAGTGTTGTCCAGCGTTGCCACTTGCACAAAATTTCCGTCGAAATCGATCCGCCACAGATCACGCGAGCCGGACCGGACCCCGTAGATCAGATTGTCGAGGCCGTTATACCCCCAACCGGAGTTAAGATTGGCTCCGGCGCTGTTAATATCTGTAAAATTGGTCGTGTAGCCGTTGTCCGTCTGCACGAAGTTCAGAGCTTTGAGCGTCGAATCCCTGGTGGCGATCTGATAGAGCTGTCCGTCGCAGGGAAAAGGGGTCGGTGCGGTTTGCGCGCGCAGCTCCGCTACAGTCGAAAGGCACAAAGCGACTGCACCCAGACCGTATTTGATTAGCCTCATGTATATACCCTCGCAACGCCCCGTGATTACCGAAGTAGCGAAAGCGCATTAATCATAGGTTATTACGCTGTATAATGCACGATTTTTGATATATTATTCAATCAAGATGCGGCGCGACGCATCTGTTCCCGAAATCAGATGTCGTGAAAGATTGTCAGAGTGTTCACAGCTTTAGAGTGGTCAGACGTGAAAACCTGTGCAAGATTTCTATCATTGGTCAGCAAACGGCCATTGATGGGAGAAATCAATATGAGTGAACTCGACAAATTTACCGATTATGTTGCGACGGGTAAAATGAGCCGCCGTGACTTCATCCAGGCGGGGATCGCCGCCGGGGTATCGGTGACAGCCGCATCCACCGCTTTTGATAAGGCGCGGGCCGCGACGCCCAAAAAGGGTGGTAAATTCATTCAGGGTCTGACCGGGGGCGGTTCGTCGGATTCGCTTGACCCCGCCCAGATTCTCGACTCTTTCATGATTAACGTCAGCTCCGGCCAGCTGCGCAATAACCTGACCGAAATCGGCCCCGATAATCAGCTGCGCGGCGAATTGGCGACCGAGTGGGAAGCGTCCCCGGACGCGGCGACATGGTCGTTCAAGCTGCGCAAGGGTGTGGAATTCCACAACGGTAAGACCGTCACCGCCGAAGACGTGGTGCAAAGCTTCCAACACCATATGGGCGAAGACACGAAATCCGCCGCTAAAGGCATTATCGCTGCGGTTGATAGCGTGAAAGCCGATGGCGATACGGTCGTGTTCAAGCTGTCGGGCGGTAACGCCGACTTCCCGTATATCTGTTCGGATTATCACCTGAATATCTGTCCGGCCAAAGAAGGCGGCGGGATTGATTGGGAATCCGGTGTCGGGTCCGGCGCTTACATGATGAAGAAGGCATCGGATTTCGAGCCGGGCGTCCGCTTTACCGTGGAGCGCAACCCGAACTACTGGAAAGAGGGTGCGGGTCACTTTGATGAGATCGAGAACCTGTTCCTCGCCGATGCGAACGCGCGTACCGTTGCGCTGCGCACGGGTGAGATTCACTCGATGTCGAACCTTGATGCGAATACCGCTCCACTGCTGAAGCGGGATGAGAACGTCGTCGTGATGCCGACCTACGGCAACAAGCACGTTGTTCTGCCGATGGATTGCCGCGCTGATCCGTTCACCAACAACCATGTCCGTCTTGCGCTGAAATACGCAATTGACCGTCAGGAGATGGTGGACAAAATCGCGCGGGGCTTCGGTGCGCTGGGTAACGATCACCCGATCGGTCCTGCCAACGTCAACCGCGCGACGGATGACGAGATTCCGCAGCGTATGTTCGATGCGGACAAGGCGAAGTTCCACCTCAAGCAAGCGGGCCTCGACAGCCTGAACCTCAAGCTCAGCCTTGCGGATTCGGCCTTTGAAGGTGCGGTTGATGCGGGTGCGCTTTATTCCGAGAGTGCCAAGAAATGCGGCATTAATCTCGAAATCCAGCGTGAGCCTGAGGATGGCTACTGGTCCAATGTCTGGATGAAAAAGCCGTTCCTTGGCGGGTACTGGGGTGGTCGTCCGACGGAAGACTGGATGTTCAGCCAGGTTTACTCCTCCGGTGCAGACTGGAACGAGTCGTACTGGGAGAACCGCAGCTTCAACAAGATCCTTGTTTGGGCACGGGCCGAGCTTAATCCTGAGCGTCGTCGCGATATGTATGTCGAGATGCAACAGATCTGTCACGACGATTGCGGCAGTGTCATCCCGATGTTCATGGCGTACACGCACGCGATCTCGACCAAGGTCGGTCTGCCGGATCAGATCGCTTCCAACTGGGAGCTGGACGGTCATAAAAACGGCGAGCGCTGGTGGTTCGTTTAAGCGTCGCCTGATCGCTACAAAAACAAGGAGAAGGGCGCGTCATGCGCCCTTTTTCATTGCGCCTTGATAAATCAGTTTTCTTGAAGTGCGGGCCGCATGTCATTCGATCTCTTTTTCTGGCTGATGGCCATTCCGGGTGTGTTGATTGCGGGGATTGCCAAGGGCGGTTTCAGCGGCGGGGCGGCGTTTGTGGCGACGCCGATGCTGGCGCTGAGCGTGGGGCCGGTGAATGCCGCCGCGATCATGCTGCCGCTGTTGATGATGATGGATGTCATCGCGCTGCGCGCCTATTGGCGGCAATGGAGTTGGCCCGATGCACGGGTGCTGATCCTTGGCGCTGTGCCGGGGATTGTCTTGGGGTGGCTGTTGTTCAGCGTGGTTGACGAGCGGCTTGTAAAGCTGGCGCTGGGGGTGATGTCGCTGGGGTTTGTGGCCTATATGATGGCCAAAGCGCGGGGGTGGATCACGATCCGCCAATCGCCGGAGATCAATACCCCCGTCGCGCTGTCATGGGGGATGATGGCGGGGTTCACGAGCTTTGTCAGCCATGCGGGCGGGCCGCCCGCCTCGATGCATTTGCTGAGCCGTCCGATTGCGAAGACGGTCTATCAGGCGACAAGCACGGTGCTGTTTATGATGATAAATGCGGTGAAAGCGCCGTTTTATGCGTCGCTGGGCCTGTTCGGGGCGGCGAATGTGAAGTCGTCACTGGTGCTGCTGCCCTTGGCGGTGGCGGGCATCCTGATCGGGATATGGCTGCACAAGCGGGTGAGTGAGGCGCAGTTTTATGCGGTGATTTACCTGTGCCTCGT
>CALDZQ010000101.1 GCA_937944035.1 uncultured Neomegalonema sp.
ATGGATCGCCGACTCGCCCCGCATCTTGCCGATCAGCGCAGCACTCCCCGCAACCGCACCACCGACCGCATCGCCATGCCCGCCGATATATTTCGTCACCGAGTGCATGATGAGATCAACGCCCAGCGCCGTGCAGTTCTGCCCGAACGGCGACGCAAACGTCGCATCACACGACACCAGCGCCCCGGCTGCATGGGCCAGCTTTGCCACCGCCGCCAGATCGGTCAGACGGCCAATCGGGTTCACCGGACTCTCACAATGCACCAGCTTCGTCTCAGGCCGGATCGCCGCCGCCACCGCCGCCATGTCAGACATATCGACCAGTGTCACATCAATCCCGAACCGTGGCAGCGTATCACGCGCCAGCTCGGCCACGCCCGCATAGGACACATCCGACACCACCGCATGATCGCCTGCCGACAGGAACGTCAGAAAAATCGAGGTCGCCGCCGCCATTCCCGACGCGAGGCACAGACAATCCTCCGTCCCCTCCAACGCCGCAATCTTTCGTTCCAGCATCGTCACCGTCGGATTGGCCCAGCGCGCATAGAGGAAAGGCGAGTCCTCGCTCAAGTCATGTGCCGAGAACCCCGCCACCTGATCGGTCACAAAGGTCGATGACATATGCAGCGCAGGCGCGGACGCCCCCGTCGACGGGTCCGGCGCTTCCCCTGCATGAACAGCCGTCGTGCGCGGTCCGTGCGAATCGTTTCGAATGGTCATAATTCCGGCTCTCCTCAAGTTTCGGGCGCAGGCTTGAGGAGATTTCTTTGCAGTGCAACAAGAAAATAGGGCGTACAAATTTAAGGCATCACGAAATTGTTCATTCGTTTGATAAAAATACGTTCTTTATCCGCCGTACTTTTAATATTGTTTTTTGGTTTCGCAGGCACTTTGGACCCAAGCAATATTTAGGGGTACGGAAATATGCGATCATCGTTGGTAAAGTTCGGATCTTCCGAAAGCGGTTCTATGGCTGTTTTGGGTGCTGTTGTTTCAGGTGGGGTGATACTCGCCGGCGGGGTCGCGTTGGATCTGTCTCGCACGGCCACCGCGAAGACGGAACTCACACAAATCCTCCAAACCGCTTGCGAGCACGGCGCTATTGCAAGCGCTTCGGGAAGTAATCAGCGGGAAGTGCAACAGGTTGCGCGTTCATTCGCAAAAAATGCCTATGAAAGCTCATCCAACCTTTCAGGGGATGGCGAGCCTAGTGTCAAAGTCAAAAGCGGCGGGACAACAGTTGAGGTTGCGGACACCAGGACGGTGAATTACATCTTCGGCGGACTGACGGGCGTAAAAAGTCAAAACATCGAATCTGCCTTCACATGCAACGTTCCGAGCGCGCCGCTGAATATGGATGACCCGATTATCGGGTGTTCGGGTGATGCGATCCTTATCACCAATGTGAACCGTTTCTCTATCGATGCGGATGCGGCTGATCAGTTGACCTCTTCGCGTCTGGTATCTGTTGCTTTGATCGACGAGAACGACGCTTTAGCGCACCGGGTTCTGGTTGGCGACGGGGCGCAGGAACGCCATAATTATACTGGACTTACGACGGATTCGAAAATTGTCATTCAGCCGGTTGTGAATGGTGTCGCGGTTCCGCAAGTTTGCATCCCGCAACCGCCTTCCGGCAATCCGGGTGCGGGCAACCCCGGTAGCGGGGGCAATCCTGGTGGCGGGGGCAATCCTGGTGGCGGCAATCCGGGTGGTGGCGCTTCCAGCGCCGGCGCTTGCTTGACCGGTCCGGTCTCCGGTTCGGCGGCAGGCAGGGAATTGGGTTTTGATACCGACGGGAGTTACCAAGCCTTCTTCATCGACCAAAACGCGGGTGCAACAAGCGGCGGCGTTTCCAACGGCGCATCTGTTGCAACGACATCGGCCAGCCTTGACGGCGAGGGCGTCATCAGCGGATCAGCGGCGGTCGGTGACGGATCATCCGCTTCGTGCAGTGCAATTCTGACTTCTAGTACTGATGTGTCCGGTACATCCACTGCGAGCGGGGACGAGACTAACACCTCAATGGATACAGGTGTCACCGATAACGGCGATGGAACCTCGACGGCAACAACAGACGGGACATGTGGGGCCGGTTCGGGCAATTCTAGAGGTAACGGTAACGCAAGAGGTAGGGGGCAAGGCAGTTCTGTACGGTCTGTTACGACCATGAATTGCAGTGCCCAATAGCCTTTGTGTGGAGCGAAAATAATGGAAAAATCCGGTCAGGAGCGCGCAAAATTTGCGCGCTTCGTGAAAAACAAAGACGGCATCTTCTCGATCGAGATGGCGGTGCTTCTTGCCCCGCTTATGCTGTCCGCATTGTTCGTCTTAGATATTGCGCGCGCCTACATCATCGGCAGCTCGGTTGACGCGGCAACAACCAAAATCATGAGCAAGGCGCGCTTGGGCGACCTCGCGAACCTCAAGCGGGACACATTTTGCGATGATTTCAATATCACGTTCTGCGACATGGATAAGTTTGGGCTGCGCATTGAACCGTTGGCTTACCAGTACACAGGCAAGCCCTCACCGGGGGAGTTTTCAGTCAATCCCCCCCCCGGAAAAGATCCGGTACTCATCAAGTTGCAAGTCAGGGTCGATCCTTTTTTCAAGTACGGTCGTTCGGAGGACGCGTTCTTTGTTTCAGCAGGGGCTTTCACACATGCAAACTAAAGCGCGGCGTCGGTTTCTGAGGTCAGAAAAAGGGGTGGCCGCGATAGAATTCGCGTTCATTTTTCCGATCTTCGCGCTCGCAATCGTCGGCGTATCTGATCTTGTGGCGGCCGTAAAACTTGATCGTGATTTGAAACGCATGAGTGCTTCTATCGCGCATTTGGCCACCAGAACGGGTTACATCGGATTTAGTGAAAAATACGATATAAATGCCAGTATTGTTGACGTTTTCGGGAGTTCTTGGGAAGAAAAATATGAGTTTGCGGTTCAAGGGGTGACGAACAGAGACGGTAAGCTGGAAGTGGATTGGACATGGGAAGCGTTCGGGAAGGTGGCACTGCCAAACCCGGAAGATTACTTTGCCGGCAGCTTGCCCGAAAACCGGGGTGGTGTGCTTGTTCAAATTCAGACCCAATACTCATCTTTCTTCAATACAGGCGGCTTCGGTAACTACACGCTGACCGGAACGCACGCGGCAACCTCCGCCAGCGCATCGCGCATCACTCTCAGCGTTGGAAATTCGTTCTGAGTCGCTGCCGTGTCCGCATGTGGTGCGCGGTTGACGTGAACCGCGCTTTACCTGCCTGCACAACGCTCTCGTGTTTTTCTGTCGCGATTTCCGGGTCGCAAGGTGCTTTCACCTTGCTTGAAATCGTTCTCGTGTTTTTCTGTCGCGATTTCCGAGTCGCAAGATGCTTCCACCTTGCTTGAAATCGCCTTAATGTTGTCTTCATCCAACCGGATGGAGATACCAGATGCGCCGTATCCTGACCGCCTTCTCCCTCGCCGCCGCGTTGCTGGCCCCTGCCGCCGCACGCGCCTCGGACTGTTTCCAACTCGCCCAAGCCGCACAGCCGCTGTTCCACAAAGCCGCTGTCACGCTTGAGGCCGAGCAAGTCCTGATCCGCTATATCGCCCATTCCTCCTATCTGATCGAGAATGCGGAAGGATTGCAGATCGTCACCGACTGGTCCGGTGATTTCGAGCATAAGCTCGACCGGCAGCCCGATGTCATCACCATGAACCACGCCCACGAGACCCACTGGACCGCCTTCCCGGACGAGGAAATCGGCCACGCCCTCAAGGGATGGGGCGAGGAGGGCAAACCCCGCCGTCATTTCCTGCGCCTCGGCGAGACGCTGATCCGCAACGTCCCCACCGACATTCGCGGGTACGGCTATGATGGGGATGGGGGCGAGCCGTTCGGCAATTCGATCTTCCTGTTCGAGGTGGGCGATCTGTGCATCGGCCATCTCGGCCATATCCACCACAGTCCCACGGAGGAACAGTTCGCCCTGCTGGGCCGTCTCGATGTGGTCATGGTTCCCGTGGATGGCACATGGACGCTGGGCATCGACGAATTGCTTCCCCTCCTCAAACGCCTGCGCGCCCAGGTCGTCCTGCCCATGCACGCCTTTGGCCGCCATACGCTGAACGAGTTCCTCAGCGGTATGAAAGATAGCTTTGCAGTCAAATACTTAGATGGAAACGAGTTTGTCTTGTCACAAAAGACCTTGCCTGAAAGCCCCACTGTGTTCGTGCCGCAGGGCTTGTAAATCCGCACAAAAAAAGGGCGGCTTGCGCCGCCCTGAAGTCCTGAGAAAAGTGAACACTCCAACCTAGTAGCAATCTCCGTGCCAGAAGGTCGCCGCAGCGGAATAGAGTATCACCGGAAAGTACACGTGTACGTTATACGAGCTTTCTTTTCCTCATGCAACAGCAGATCGCATTAACCCTGTAATTTTCAATATTCCGCCTACTGCCGTGTTGAGGGGGTTCGATCTGGCCAAATGCCGTGATTTGGTTCAGACATAAACGGATTATTGATTCAGCGAAGGCAAAGCGGATGGCTGGTACGACACAAACACCCAAGAACAGCAGCTACGACGTGGTGATCGTCGGCGGCGCCATGTACGGCTCGTCCATCGCATGGTTCCTGTCCGGCAATCCTGATTTCAACGGCTCGATCCTCGTCGTTGAGCGTGATCCGACTTATGAATTTACCTCCACCACGCACACAAATTCCTGTATGCGCCAGCAGTTCTCTGCCGAGATCAACGTCCAAGTCTCGCAGTTCGCCGCGCATTTCGTGAAGAACTTCCGCGACTTCTTCGACAATGATCCCCGTGTGCCGGAGATTGTGCTGCAAAGCTACGGCTACATGTATCTCGCCGATAATGCCGAATTCGCGCAGACCCTCAAAGAAGCGCAGGCCGTGCAGGCATCGCTGGGGTCCGGCACAAAGCACATGACCCGCGAGGAAATCGCCCGCGATTACCCGTTCTACATGCTCGATGACATCGTCGCCGCGAACCACAATCTGATCGACGAGGGCTATTTCGACGGCAACACCGTGTTTGACTGGTGGAAACGCTCCGCCCGCGAGCAGGGTGCGGAATACGTCACCAACGAAGTCACCGGCATGGCGCTCAATGCGGCGGGAACCCGCGTCGAGAGCGTCACCCTCAAATCCGGCGAGACCATTGCCTGTGGCACGGTCGTCAACGCCTCCGGCCCCCGCGCCGTGCTGACCGCGCGCATGGCCGGCATCGAGATTCCGGTCGAGCCGCGCAAGCGCTACACCTTCATCTTCGACGCGGAAAAGCCGCTCGACCGCGACCTGCCCCTGACCATTGACCCCAGCGGCGTCCACATGCGGACCGACGGCCAGTATTACCTCGCCGGATGCCCGCCGGATATTGACCCCGCAGTGGACTATGACGATTTCGAGCAGGATCACAGCATCTGGGAAGAGAAAGTCTGGCCCGTCATCGCCAACCGCATCCCGCAATTCGAGGCGATCAAGCTGACCAATTCATGGGCGGGCCATTACGCTTTCAACACATTCGATCAAAACGCCATCCTCGGTGCGCATACCAGGGTGGAGAACTTCATGTTCGCCAACGGCTTTTCCGGCCACGGGTTCCAGCAATCCCCGGCAATGGGGCGCGGTATGTCTGAGCTGATCGCTTACGGCGAATACCGCACCCTCGATCTGACCCCGTTCAGCTACGCGCGCATCGAACGCGGTGAGAAGTTCGTCGAGAAGGCGGTGATCTGAGGGGGGCGCGGGGCGACACTTTCAGCCTGATCCTGAAAAAGGTCCGAATAATTACCCGTGCTCCTGTGTTCTCCTGACATACGCAATTTTACGCGGGCGGAGGCACACATGCGGAAGACAGGTGAAAACAGGCCATGTCCTTGACGCAAGACACAATTCAGAACGAGGTGAGACAGGGTCTCATCCCCTTATTCCCCCGCCTGTGGCGGTATTGCATCGTCGTGACCGGCAATCCGGACCGGGCGAATGATGTCGCGCAAGCGGCCTGTGTCCGCGCGTTGGAAAAAGCGCATCAGTTTCAAGCCGGAACCAAACTCGACCGCTGGGTCTTTCGCATCGCACAGCGGCTGTGGCTGAACGAATTACGCTCGGATGCGGTGCGGCAGGGCGGGGGGATGGCAACGCTCGACGAGATTGATCTGCCCGACCCCGGCCCTGATGCGGAAACGAATGCCTACGCGCGGCAGGTCATGATGGAGGTCATGGGTCTGCCTGAGGCGCAGAGAACAACGGTTCTTTTGGTTTATGTCGAAGGATACAGCTACCGCGAGGCTTGCGAGATTCTGGACATACCCATCGGAACCGTCATGAGCCGCCTGGCGGCTGCACGGACTTCACTCACAAAGAAACTGCGGACTGAGAAAGGAATGATGTCATGACCTCTTACGCCACGCTGACAGATGAAGACCTGACCGCCTTTCTGGATGGCGAGGTAAGCGAAGCGCGCTCGCGTGAAATCGAAGCGCGGGTCAATGCGGACCCGTACCTGCAACAAAGGCTGGAGGCATTGGCTCTGGATACGGAACTGATACATGACGCGTTTGGTGACCTGTTATTACAGGCTCCCGGCGCACCGGCTTTGCTCGGCTCTTCCGCCGTCACCGCTCCCCCGACCCGACGCATCTGGCCCTCACTGGTCGCGGCCAGCTTGGCCGGGGCGCTTTTCGCCGGGGGATTGGGCGCGTTTTTCGCGGATGGCGGACCGCAAAACGACTGGCGCGGCTATGTGGCCAGTTATCAGGCGCTTTATGTGGGCAAAACGCTCTCACATCTTGATCGCAGTGATGGGACAAAAGCGGCTGAACTGGCCATCGTTGCCGATACAATCGGCAAAGACATCGCGCTTGATGCGCTGACGGCGGAGGGCAGTCTTGATTACAAGCGCGCCCAAATTCTGGGCTTCAAAGGCCGCCCCCTGATCCAACTCGCCTTCCTGTCGAAAATGGGAGAGCCGCTGGCGCTGTGCATCATACGCGGTGAGGCCGGGGCTGATGAGGCGATGACTTCCGCCGCGATGGAAGGGTTAAGCGCGGCGTCATGGGCGCGGGACGGTTTCGCTTACATCCTGATCGGCGGCACAGATCAAGCGGCCGTGGATAGTGCCGCCCAGCATTTTGCGGCTGTTCTCTGACCACAAAAAAGGGGCAGCGCCGGAACGCTGCCCCTCTTATACCAACGGCCTTTGGTAACGGTCAGTGTTTAAGGTCGCTGGTATACATCCAATGACTCAAACCCTACCCGTGCAGCGCCTGATCCAGCGTTTTGCGGATTTTATCGACCATCTCGTCGATATGGCTGTGCTCGGCGATGAATTGCGGGGCGACGATTGCGGTGT